>JAOUBX010000010.1 GCA_029860075.1 Deltaproteobacteria bacterium
AGGTGTGCATGCTTAAGAAAGAAGAACATCGGAAAGCCGTATGCGGGAGAACCGCTAGTACGGTTTGATGAGGGGAGGCTGTGAACCATGTCTTATTATCGGCAGGTTCGCTGCCTTCTACTCTAAAGGTCAAGTGCTTGAAAATAAAGGATATTGCTTCAAAAAGAGGCCTGTTTTGGGCCTTAGAAGACCCATTTTAGGGTCAAAATGGGGGTTTTAAGAAAATAATGGCAAGAGCGAATAGATATTATATACCTGGTCATGTCTGGCATATAACGCACCGCTGTCACAAAAAGGAATTTCTCTTGAAGTTTTCGAGAGACAGGGAGAATTGGCTAAGCTGGCTTTATGAAGCAAAGAAGCGTTTTGGGCTGAGAATACTGAATTATACGGTCACGTCCAATCATATTCATTTGCTGGTCATAGATAGCGGGCAAAATGTCATACCAAAAAGCTTGCAATTAATAGCAGGAAGAACGGCTCAGGAATTTAATCAACGAAAAAGCCGTAAAGGGGCCTTTTGGGAAGACAGGGACCATGCGACTGCAATAGAAAGAGGTGAGCACCTGATGAGATGCCTGGTTTACATTGACCTGAATATGGTGAGAGCCGGTGTTGTAAAGCATCCCTCGGAATGGCTTATGTGTGGATATAATGAAATACAAAACCCTCCAGACAGATATACATTGATCGATCAGCAGGGACTTGTTGATTATTGTAGCGTGGGTAGTAAAGATCAATTGATAAAAGAACATAGACAATGGGTAGAGGAAGCACTGAAAAAAGAGGAGAGCCGCCGAGAAGCCAGCTGGTCAGAAAGTATTGCTGTGGGTACGAGGAGCTTCATAGAAAGAACAAGGGCGCAACTTGGTTTAACGGCAAATAATGGGCGATTAAAAGAAAAGGGTGACCAATATGTGCTTAGAGAAGAGGTAAATGCTTACAGTGTTCATTTTGACCCAAAAATGGGGGCTCTAAGCCCTGAAAACAGCTATTATTGGAATGATAATGCTTATATAACAACAGGTTAGCTTGGTCCGACCCCATTTTCGTCCATTTTCGCATTTTTATACTGCGATATTTTGCGACTATTTGGCTTCATCCTGAGTCAGTTTCTGATACACACCAAGACCGATCACCACTAAAACTGCGGCAACTAACAAGAACGTTGGATAAATCAAATGACTAATTTCTTTCTTCCCTGCATCAAAAATGAAGACCAGGGCTTCCAGGCTTACTGCGATAGCAATGATGACGAGAAACTTTATTAATGTCTCTCTCTGCTTTGAGGGAGACTTCGTTCCGCTGTTGTGGAGGACTTCTTCCTCCAGCAAAAACTTGGAAACATCAAAGACTGCCATACCAATCACCATTAATCCGATTCCATCGAGAAGGGCTTTCACAAGAAGGGTTTTTTCGTGTACTGAGAGCCAAATGCCCCATAAGCCAACGGCCATCATTGTGAGGCTGATCAGAGCCAGACTTAATCCGCTCAAACCATAAACTACGCGCCCCATTCGGTCAGCGAAGCATTGTATTCTATTCATGTAAATTCCTTTTCAAATAAACACATCCTATTAAATAAATGGAGAGTAAAAAGAAGGACCGTTCCCTTTGAAAATACGGGGGCACTTCACCTATTTACCTCTTTTTTTAGCTTTTTCAAAGTCCTTCTTTTTTTCCGTGTACCTGAGGACCGTCCAGACATAGGCCGAGTGACTCCAGGTAAGGGGGGAGACGCAAAGCGGTTCACCGCTCAGGGGATGGACCTGCTCGGCAAGAACGCCTGAGGGAAGGGCATATTTCCCGCACCACTCGATATAGGGGAGCGCTTGAAGAAGCTCTGACCTGTCTTTTGCCAGGTCGATATAGTATTCAGCCAGCCAGAGTGTTGAAATAAACCATGGATTGCCCGGAATGCTATCGGGGCTGTCGTCGGCACGCTGATAGACATCCCCCTCGTATCTGGCGCACCCTTCTACGGGCGTTTTCAGCCAGAGCTGTTCACGTATTGCTTCGGCTGTTTCAACCATCCGCTCATCACCGGGGTCTAGAACGCCAAGAGTAGCCAGGCTTAGGAGACTGATATCGATCACCTCGTCAAGCTTGTATCCCTCCTTAGTCCTGGAACCGGACCGGGCAAAGCGCTTCAAGCCCTCATGGTAGAGGTGGCTACAGACAGCATCTGTCATTTCATGGGCCGCGAGATCGTAGTTTGCGGCCAGGGCGTCATCCTTGAAGAGTCTCGCAAAATTCGCCGCCGCCCTGAGACCGGCAATAACGGAGGCCACCGTATAGGTATGCAGCGCGTAACGCTCTTCCCATAGATCGTAGGAAGGCAGGGGAAGCATCGTTTCAGGGTCGCGGTAAGAGACTAGAAAGTCGGCGGCTTTTTTAATGATCCTGCCGTAAAGGGGCCTGATAAATTCTATATCCTTCAGGCTCTCATAGTGCATCCAGAGTGCCCATAGCGTGAGTGCCGTCGAATCTTCCTGGATGGGAAGGACCTCCTTGCCTTCAACGAGCCAGGAATGCCAGTTGCTGGCTAGAGAGCCGTCGGGATTGTAATGCTGGAACATATAGCCCTCGTCGGAGAGGATGCGGGCGCAGAAGTCGAAATATTTTATGCAGGCGTGGGAGTATCCCGCCTTTGCCAGCGCAGCAGCAACGAAGGCGCCGTCCCTCCCCCACATGTAGGAATAGGTATCTTTGCCGAAACGGATGATGTCGGAATCATTGGCGGCAATAATCGCTCCGCCGTTGTCGATCTGCGTCCTTAGTATAAGCAGGCTTCGCCTGTATATGTCGGTCACCGATCGGGGCAGGCCTTCCGGCTGAGGGGAATCTTTATGTACCCATGTATTCCAGTATCTGGAGGACCGCCTGATCAGTTCTACCGGACTCTTTTTGTGAACTTCCAGGTTGAGGTCTGCCACCTCTTTGTAGGTGGTGCCTGCCGCCATCCAGTAATAGGTCTTTATTTTCCCTCTTGCAGGTAGATCGAGCCAGATCCCGATAGTGGAATGAGGAGAACCCCAGGCAGAAGGATTAGCGCCGAGCTCCCCCTTTTCGGCCTCTTGTGCGGTGCCGAGTTCCCCCGGCCCCCCTCTTCCCCCGCAGGTGAAATGTTTTACTCCCCATTGCTTCTGAGACCAGCAGCTGATCAGGAAATAGCGGTGCATCTTGTAGTGAATGATGGAGGCGCTTCGCGGGTCGAAATAGGCCGTTCCGCCGATACCGTTTCCGTAGATGTTAAAATCGTGGCTGAAAAAGAGCCTCACCTGACGGGGTTTATCCTCGAGGTTGATGACCTCCATTTCTTTAACGTAGATATTGAGATTCATATCCACCACGTCGGAACATCTGAGTTTAAGGCCGAGAAGGTTATTCTTCAGGAAGACATTCGTCACAAGAGAGTTGTCATGATACCTTAAGTCTTTTTCCCACTGAGGCCCCATCCATGAGTAATTGCCGTCGGCCCATACGCCGAAGCGGAAGGGCTGGCCACTTGAATGGTTTTCCTGCCCCACATGAGGGAAATAAACGTCGCGGATCTGGTAATCGGAATCGAAGTTCAGATGGAAAGAGCCGTTGCTTACGGGGATATCTTTAGGCATGAAGCCCCTTTCTCAGAATATTCTCGTAAAGCTCGGAATATTTCCGGGACATGCTGGCAATGGAGAAGTTCTCTTTGATGTGCTTGCGGCAGTTGGTGGGACTGATCGTCCTTAAGGCACCTACCGCCCGGACCATCTCATCCATCGTTTCCACGGCAAAACCGGTCTCGCCGTGAATGACGATCTCAGGTACGGAGCCTTTATTGAAGGCGATTATGGGGGTTCCACATGCCATCGATTCAATGAGGACAAGGCCGAAGGGTTCGCCCCACTGGATAGGGAACAGGGTGGCCCGTGCATGGGCGTACCAGAGTTTTTTTCGATCGCTGTCCACCTCCCCGATGTAGATGATCTGCGCATCTGAGTTGAAGATGGGTTTCATCACCTTTTCATAATAATCGGCAGTCGAGAACTCTTTGCCCGCGTCAGTCACGAGGTCTATCGATTTTTTGAGGCTCTTGAAGAATGCCCGGTCTTCAGGCTTGTTCTGAACATTACCGGCGAGGATGAGGCGGGAGTCCGTTATCCTGGCAATCTCGATCGCCTTGTCCTGCCCCTTGTCGGCCGTGATCCTTCCGATGGAGAAGAGATAGTCGTGCTTGCCCGTAATGTCTCTATAGGGGTAATCCCCCACGTCGATGCCATGATGGATGACCTCCTGCCCGTTTACCAGCCCTTCATGCTGTCTCTTCTGGTACTCGCTGATAGGGACAAAATAGGCTCCTGAAGAAGAATTGAGCGATTCGTTCCACACCTTGAAGGGCCCTTTCTCTTTGGCAGGCACATGGAGGGTCATGACGATGGGAACGGGGCTTTTCATAACCCCCTTGAACATATACTCAACCATGATGGCGTCATGCATATGGATGATGTCTATATCCCCCCCCTTCGCCCTTTCCAGCGATCTTTGGAGATGGCTTTTCATACTCGCACGCTGAACGCGTGTATCTTTGCTCCAGTATTCGCTGAAACTCTCTTCGATGGTGGTGTAGCGTTCCCCCACGACTGAAGAATCGCCCGAACAGGCCACGATGGAGCGGTGTCCCAGATCATTCATTCCCTTGTCTATGTTATAGATTACCGTTTCGATGGGACCGTACCCCAGATTCTGCCTGATGGGCCGGTTTAACGTAGCTACATGAAGTACGTTCATTTTATTCCTCCCTATATGCTTAAAGGTTATTTCCTGATAATGCCAGGAATACGCGCCTGGGAAGATTCAGAAAGGACGGGTCAACTACCGAAGAAATGAAAATAAAAAAAGTGCTTGAGTAGGAATGCGTAAAGAGCTTCAGGGAGGGTTAGAACAAACCGGTATGTTTGGCCGCGAAGCAACTATAGTTGATTGGGATTAAGTGTAACACAAATGGAAGAGGATAGATACGAGTAAGAATAACGTGGTAGTGGTTCTCTCTAACAGATAATATCCCCGGCAGGTATAAAAATCTTAAAAGTTTTTTTTCTCCTGAATCTTTCATAATATTTATTCCACGCAGTTGAACTAAATTAAAATAGGGACATCCATGATAAGTAAAGTCAACAGGAAAACGGAGATTTCCCTCTCCCTTCGGTTGACCTCTCCCGATGGTTTAATTTTTCTGCTGCATTAGTAACAACCTTTTTTATCAAGTCATTGGGTCCACGATCATTCGCGACCAGACATCCATTTGCCGTCTCGGGCCAGGCAATGCGGATCATTTTCAGGCATTACCCCTTTTTTGAGGCCCTTACAGAAGATTGAGTTTGGGTTAAACCCGCCAGTCTCAAAACAGCGACAATGGAGTCTCTCAAATATTTATATCTGATTACTCAGACCCTATTATGTGAGACCCGGCGGGAAGATCGTTTGCAAATACAGCGTTATGGTTTAGCCCTTATGCCGCTTCCGAAACTTCTGATGCGTTAAATCCTGTTCTCCGTTTGTCTACAGCAAGCATATAGGCTACAAGCTTTCTGGCCACTGCCAGCGTTGCGCGATTTCTATTTCCTTTTTGAACTTCCCGTTCATGCACCCGGGCAAGTTGTCTATTCCAACGGGGCGCCAGTTTGGCAGCCTCTACCAGCACAGTCTGGAGATGTTTATTTCTCTGCTTTGACAGAGGACCTCTCTTAATTTTTCCGGCAGATTCCTTTTGGGCGCTGCACAGACCGCAATAGCTAACAGCTTGTCCTATAGAACTAAATCGCTCTGCATCTCCCACTTCAAGAACCCAGGTAAGCGCTGTTACTTCACCAATGCCGTAGGTGTATCCTTAATGGGTCGGACCAAGTTAAGTAGCTGAAAACAAAAGATAAAGCCATCAAAAACGCCATAAAATCAGCCTTAAAAGGCCCATTTTGGGCTTAAAATGGGGGCTTTAAGGTAAAAAGGAACATATGAGCTGCTTCTTAAGAATTTCCGGTGAAACATTAGATATTGATACTCTGCTATCTAAGCATTCTCTTGTTGCAGATCGGTTTTGGAAAAAAGGCGAACCTCACACACTTAAAGGAAAACTTCATTCAAATTCTGGAGCAACCTTTGTTGCCAGCGATGCTGACTTTGATGAGTTCGACCGTCAAGTCTCGGAAGCAACAGAGTTCTTGGCTTTGCACGCACCGGCTATTTCAGAAATGTCTACATTCCCAGGAGTACAGTATGCCATGCTTGATTTCGGCGTCTCCTTCTATGAGGGGTGTTTTGCTCAAAACTCTTATTTGCCACCCAGACTTATCCAGCTTGCTGCAAGCGCACAAATTGGTATTGAAATATCTCACTATGCATGTAACGATGATGAAGACAGCTAACCTATAAAAAGTAATAATGGGCAGCAAGGTAGAGATAATGAATAAAAAAGGAAATTTGATTTTTTTCTGCGGGAAAATGGGGGTTGGAAAATCGACTTACTCAAAAAAGCTGGCCAAAGAATTAAAGGCAGTTTTTTTATCGGAAGATGACTGGCTTTCTGCTATTTATCCGGAAGAAATAAAGAACTTTGACGATTATATAAAATATTCATCACGCTTAAAGCCCTTGTTAAAGGAGCATGTTCGAAGAATTTTAAAGTCGGAAGTTACCGTAGTTTTGGATTTTCCGGGGAACACAAAGAAGCAGAGAGCATGGTTTAAAGAAATATTTTCCCATGACCATATCCCCCACAAATTGATTTATCTGCAAGCAGATGATCAATTGTGCTTAAAGCGGATTGAAAAACGTAGAAAGAGTTCACCGGAGCGTGCCCGATTTGATACGGAAGAGGTCTTTCATCAGGTAACCGGTTATTTTCAAGCTCCTACTGATGATGAAGGTTTTAATATTGAAGTTGTGAATCAATCGATGGGGGCTGATGGGGTCGGAGTAAGCTAAGTAGCTGAAAACAAAAGATAAGATTCCTGAAAAAGGCTTAAAATCAGTCTTAAAAGGCCTGTTTTAAGCCCAAAAAGGGGCTTTTAGGGGAAGGGGGGAAAAGATTCTCCCTTTAGTTGAAATAACTGTTTTGTTTGTCCTCTGAATTCCATGACCATTACCCACAGGGGAGTTCCTATAATAAAGTTAGGCTTGCATATAATAATAAACTTGCTCTATATTAAAGGCAGCCTTACATATAAAAGATTTTTACCGCTATATTAAAGCTTAGTGTAAATAAGGATACATTAAATGAAGCATATAGGGCGTGCAGGTAAATATATTCGCCAATCCCAGGGCTATTCTGCTTTTATTCCAGCCTCTTTGCCACCTCAACCACCTATCGCGATAGACCAGGAAATGCAAACGCTCCTTTCAAAAGCAGACCGTGCTTTGGGAAGACTTGACGGCTCTATCCAAACGTTGCCGGACCCTGACTGGTTTGTCTATATGTATGTTCGAAAAGAAGCTGTTCTATCGAGCCAAATTGAGGGAACGCAAAGTTCATTAAATGATCTGCTTGAGGTAGAAGCAAAGGTATTTAGTGAAGACCGCCCACATGATGTGAATGAGGTACTTAATTACGTTACTGCAATGAATTATGGTTTGCAAAAACTTGCAGAACTCCCCGTTTCAACCCGTTTGATTCGTGAAATTCATGAAAAACTACTCAAAGGGGTTCGAGGTGCCCACAGGCAACCGGGTGAATTCAGAAGTACCCAGAACTGGATCGGCCCGGCCGGTTGTACACTCAGTGAAGCTACCTTTGTGCCACCTCCACCTTCCGAACTCCCGCCGGTTCTCTCGGCTTTTGAAAATTTTCTACATTCAAGCGCCCCTTTTCCTGTTCTGCTCAAGATCGGTATAGCACATGCTCAGTTTGAAACGATTCATCCCTTTCTGGATGGAAATGGGAGGGTAGGAAGACTGCTAATAACCTTTCTTCTTTGTGAACTGGATATATTACAAACTCCGGTACTTTATCTTTCCTATTATTTCAAAAAGCATCGTGATCGATACTATGATCTCTTACAGGAAGTTAGAGACAATGGCAACTGGGAAGATTGGTTGAAATTCTTTCTCGACGGTGTAGCTTGCATTTCCATTGAAGCGACGGAAATAGCACGTAAAATCGTAGACTTGAGAGAGCGACATCGCTCACTTATTGCAGAGAACTTTGGGCGAATAGCCGCCAACGGACTTAAAGTTCTGGAAAAGCTCTACTCTATCCCTATTATTACTGTAAAGGATATTATTGATCTGACAGGCACCAGCTATACAGCTGCAAATCAGCTAATGAATAAATTTGTTGACAATAATATGCTTTCGGAAATAACCGGCCATAGCAGAAACCGCCGTTTTCGCTATACTGATTATATTGATATTTTCTCGGAAGAGAAATAAAGCCAGGCAGGGCGGAATAACAATGTGTATTCCGCCGCATAAAAAAATAGGGTGTTATCAGGAAAATACATAATTACTTGTCAGGTTTTCGGGTGCAGAGTTTAAATTCAGTTATTTAGTTTTAAAAAGGAGAGGTAATCAGTATGAAGGCCTGGGTTTTTGATAAGTACGGTGAAGCGGATGTTTTATACCTTGATGATATAAATAAGCCTGAGCCAAAGGATAATGAAATTCTCATCAGAATATGCAGCACCACTGTTGCTGCTGCTGATTGGCGAATGCGGAAGGCTGAACCTTTCGTAATGAGATTGATGAATGGACTGACAAGGCCCAAAAAAATAAGAGTGCTTGGCTTTGAATTAGCCGGTGAGGTGGAGTCCGTTGGTAAAGACATAAAGCGATTCAAAAAAGGAGATTATGTCTTTGCCTTCTCGGGCCTCCGTTTTGGAACTCACTCCGAATATATATGCCTCCCTGAAAAGGGCTCAACCAGGTCAGGGTTAGTGGAAAAAATGCCGGAAGGAAGCACATTTAGCTCGGCATCAGCAATTCCCGCCGGAGGCCTGACATCGATATATTTTCTAAAGGAAAAAGGAAATATAAGCAAAGGAAAGAGAGTTCTTGTTTATGGGGCGTCGGGTAGTGTAGGCACATTCTCTGTACAAATAGCTAAATACTATGGTGCTGAGGTTACGGCTGTATGCAGTTCAAAAAATGTAGAGTTGGTAAAGTCTCTCGGTGCCGATCACATTATTGATTACACGAAGGAAAACTACTCCCATAGTCAGAAGGAATATGACATTATTTTCGATGCCGTAGGGAAAACAAGCAAATCTGAAGCGAAAAAGGTTCTGGCAAAAGGTGGCCTTTACCTTTCCAGTAAACAAATAGCTACTTTCAGCATGGAAAACCTTGGTTTGCTAAAGCAGCTCTACGAAAACAGTGATATTAAAACAGTGGTTGACAGAGAGTATTCTTTTGAGGAAATTCCTGAGGCCCATCGCTATGTTGAAGGGTTTCATAAAGTTGGCAACGTTGTAGTTAAGGTGGAACAGAAAACCTGTCAAGAACCTTCGTAATGCCGGCAATGGGATCGGACCATCTTGAATAACTGAAAACAAAAGATGAGAACTGAATGGGGTCGGACAGAGTTAACTAATTGTACTTAAAAGAAAAAACACTGAAAACAGCCCCGTAGGGCGTATAAGCCTGCGCCATACGCCGAATGATTAAATAACACCATAATGCCAAACTACAGACGACAAAGAATCGAAGGTGCCGGCTACTTTTTCACCGTTAATTTGTTAGAAAGAAAAAAATTACTTTTTACCGACCATATTGAGTTACTTCGGGAATCGGTTCAAAAGATAAAGAAGCGAAGGCCTTTTTACATTGATGGATGAACATGTCGATGATTGGCATCATTCGACTTTTCATAAGCTTGCTAAAAAGGGTATTTATCCTGAAAATTGGGTGAGTTGTGATATAAAGGATGTTCAGGCTGGTGATGAGGGGGATTATTTCATGCGGCGGATGGCGCAGGCTTATCCATCCTACGGGTCTGCGTATTTGATAAAGTTGCATTATCTGGGCAATGCCCAGCCTGTAAAACTATGAAGCTAGAAAAAGCCTTATCACTAGAACTCGGTCAGAATTTAGCAGCTGAGAAAGCGGACCAGCTTTACCTTACTGGAAAACTCCGCTCAAAGTATGAGTTTGAATGTCCTGACCCGAATTGCGATGCTCAAGTAACATGTGCAAATCTTGATAGACCGAAGCACCTTCGGAAACGCGACCCCTACTATAAATTTGTTTCTCAACATAAAGATAACTGTAATATCGGAAAAGAAATTAAGTTAAAGAGAGGGTATACAATAGGTCAGACAGACGATCTTTATGGTTACGAAGATGTATTCCATGAGAATTCTGTCCGCTTAAATCTCCAGCCACCTTCTGTGTATCGATCTGATTCTAACCGGAGAACAGAAGAAAATAAAGGTGACTACAGGTCCCTCGGTCACAAAAACCAGTATTCCGGAAATCGAAAAATACAACAAAGAAAAACACTCAGTGCACTAGTAGATTCTTTTCTTAATGGAGAAAACTTCGATGTGCAACTTCCAAAAACAGGTTTTATTTCCCTTCAGGATTTATTTATTAAGGTAGATAATCAAGATATTTCTGAACTTCAAGATGATTACCGCGTTTATTATGGCAAGGCATGGTTAAATAAAACTGTATCTGGCAAAGAATTCTACGTTCGTTTTGTAAATAAGCTGCGTCATGGAAAATTAGAGATTAGACCTACTTTCTTTATCAGTAGTGAGTTGATTGAGCAATATAGTTACAAGAAATTTCATCGGCACAGCTTAGAGACTTTAGTGAACAGGACTCAAAAAGACATATTCCTGATCTCTGAAACAGCGCCTGTCTTGGATCGAGCGGGGAAACATATCAACTTTTATTTAGAAGGATTGAGTTACATGGATTACCGTATTTCTCGAGCATAACAATGAAGGGGACATTGAATTGTAGATAGTATCTACTTGGAGAGTAGAATAAAGGGAAGGAATTAAGGAGAGATCTTCCCTTATTTTTTTGCTATTTCATATCTTGATTTTTAGAATAGTGTACATTAATATAGTGTAAATAATAACACTATTGCGACCTCATACTATATTCTCATGAAGAACCTTACTAATAAGCAATCAGAAATTTATGAATTTATTGTTTCGTGGGTGAGGGATAATGGTTATCCCCCTACATATATGGAAATATGTAATTACTTTAAGTTCAGTAGTATTACATCTGTAAAGAATCATCTGCTGCTTATAGAGAAAAAAGGTTATATCCACTTGAACCCAGGGAAAGCTCGCGGGATACAGTTAACATTTCAAAATGAACCGACAAGTCAGCAACAGGTGGATTCAATTCCTCTATTAGGTTGTATCGCAGCAGGTGTTCCTATATGGGCAGAGCAAAATTTTGAAGAACATCTACCTATACCACCTGCAATGTTTGGAGATGGTGAACTCTTCGCTCTTCATGTTGTTGGTGACAGCATGACAGGTGTAGGGATCAATAATGGTGATATTGCTGTAATACAGAGGCGAGATAGTGTCGAAAATGGGGAAATTGCTGCTGTACTTATTGAGGGAGAAGCTACGTTAAAAAGAGTTTATTTGTCATCTAATATGTTTGTTCTTAAATCAGAAAACCCTGCCTTTAAAGACCTCAGCTATACTAAGGATCAAAGACATTATATCCAAATTCTTGGACGATATCAGGGAATTGTGCGAACTGGGAATAATAGGCGTTACTTATGAATATTTTAAATGAAGCAAAATCTTTTGGCTGTCACGATCTAGTCATATTAGGTGATGAACCTACCCCTAGACATCTTGACTACCTTGATTTGTTGAACACAGCAAGTAAGGGTGATTTAAAGGTAGATGCAGTTGCTGAATTCCAGGCAAGACCTTTGCTTTATATTGTTTCTGGTGATCGAAAGCAAAATATTGATGACAAGACTATATTGGATTTGCAGTGGCTTTTGGCTAACCGTGGAGAAAGGGCATATGTAGGTATCATGAACCCAGGCGAACTAAATGTTTACCCTGTCAACTTGGACCGTTCAGTCCTGGCTAAAGGGAATAAGCCGAAGACAATTAAACAGGAAGCCCCGGAGGCCCCCCTCTTTTTTCAAAGTGTTGTAAGCGGCTCCTTTACAATGGAAGGCCAGCCAGAAGCTGCTGATTATGTTTTCAAGACAATTCATGACGCCATGACCTATTCTTCTAAAGACCTGATAGGGCATGGACTAAACCCTCTGGATGTTCTTTCATTTCTCGGCAGGGCACTGTTTTTCCGTTTTCTTTGCGACCGTAAAATAGTCAAATGTAGTGAGCTTGCTTCAATAAGCCCTCAAGCAAAAACGCCCGGTGACTGTTTCCGTAATGTGGAAAGCGCGGTTGCAACATGCAAGTGGCTAGATGAAACCTTCAATGGCGATTTGCTCCCTCTCTCTGATGATTATTCAATTGCATTTAATAAGGCAGCACAACAGACCAATGGTAGTTTGTTTAAACATTTGTGTGCCATCATGGAAGGCTGGGATCGTGTTGGAGTTGAAACTTTTCAATTAACCATCGACTGGGGTGACTTGGACTTTGCTCATATTCCAATTGGAGTTCTCAGCCAGGTTTACGAGAACTTCAGCAGAATATGGGATAAGCGGGCGGAAGAGACAAGTGTTTACTACACGCCTAAAGATATAGCGCGATATCTTGTGGATGATGCGTTTGAAGGAATTAAAGACAAGAAAAATGCAAGAATTCTGGACCCTAGTTGTGGAGCCGGTATTTTCTTGGTTCTTGCCTTCAGGAAGCTTGTGGCGGCCCGATGGGAGCATGACGGGAAAAGGCCGGATACGAAAACGATCCAATCTATTCTATACAATCAGATATGCGGCTTCGACATCAGCGAATCGGCTCTTCGCTTGGCTGCGTTGTCTCTATATATCACCGCTATAGAACTTAATGGAACGCCTCGCCCCCCTAAAAGCTTGAAGTTTCCAAAACCATTACAAGGTGTAGCACTTTACAATCACAAACGCCCGGAGGAAGAGGAAAACACAGGTTTTGTGCTGGGTAGTTTGTGGGATGATCTATCCGATAATTTTAATGGCAGTTTCGATATGGTTATCGGAAACCCCCCATGGAGCCGTCTTACAGGTAAAACAGATGCGGAAAAAAAAGAGGTCAAAAAACATAACGTATCTTTTACCAAGCTGATTCGCAAAGCCTTAAATGAGCGTGGCCTCAAGAATATCGCTAAGAATTACCAAAATCCTGATAACAATCCTGACCTCCCGTTTTTGTGGAAAGCAACACTTTGGGCTAAACCTGATGCTATTATTGCCATGGTATTGCCTGCAAGAATCTTTCTCAAACAATCTGGCCCCGGCACGCGCGCTTTTAATGCGATATTAAAAGGCCTCGAAATTACGGGGATTCTTAACGGATCGAACCTGTCGGACAGCAAAGACGTATGGCCTGATATGGGCCAGCCTTTTATGCTCTTTTTTGCGCGTAACCGCGTGCCTGACGAAAACCACTATTTCCATTTTGTTACTCCTCATTTTGAAAAACGACTAAATGACAAAGGACGTATTCGAATTGATTATCAGGCCGCTCAACCTATAGCTGTTGGCAAGGTTATAGAAGATTCTAATCTTTTGAAAATTTTAGCAGTTGGAACGTTTCTTGACGTGGAGATAGTTCATAAAATTAATGCTATGGAGTGGCCAACAGTTAAAGCCTATTGGAAGAAATCAGGTTTATATACAAGTAAAGGTTATGATCTGTCGGCTAAGCAAAAACAAGAAGATGCTTCTTTTTTGCGAGACTTACCCAATTTCTCACCTCCGAACAATAATGGATTTTCTGTTAATATTTCATTGTTACCAAAGTTCAAATTCACTACAGCACAAATTAATCCTGAGAAACCTACTGCACATAGAACGCGTGACCCTGAGCTATACAAGCCACCATTATTAATTGTATCTCAATCGCCAAGCAATTCAGTAATTTCACCCAAGTCATGGATGGCACGAAACCCTATAGCGTTTAGAAAAAAGTTTTATGGTTACTCTGCTTATGGCTGTGAAAAAGCGGACGGGATATTGGCACTTCTTTATCTACTTACTCATAGTATGTTATTCAGATATCATGCACTAATAACGAGCTCTATAATGGGTGCTGAACGGAGGTCAATGACAAAATCAGATCTTGACAATTTCCCATTTCCTGAGATTAATGCCTTGTCAAAAAAGCAATATGAATATTCCTTAGAACTATCCAATGAGCTTGAAAATGCAACGATAAAACCTTGGCAGGCAATCAATAACTTTATTTTTGATCTATATGAATTGGATGAATTTGACCGGCAGGTTATTAGTGACACGCTTGATGTTGCACCTCCCTATAAGGAATTTCGTGACCGTGCTAATTCATGGCCAACGAAGAATGAACGGAAAACTTTTTATGATGAACTTCAAAGATTACTTGCACCATCTTTTACGGTAACTAATGAGACTGTATCTATCGATGAAATTGATAATGTAGGGAAGGGTATTCATTCACCTTGGCATTTTTTTACTATTTCTTCGACTGCCAGTTCTCAAAATATATCGAAGGAGGTATTGTCTTCTTTGATTTTCCAGATCACTAGAGAAGCTAACAAGACAGGATGCAGCCGCGCTATTATCCATGAAGAAGGGCTTCTTCTTGTTGGCATTATTGGGCAATATCGCTATTGGACTTTAAGCCGTGCCCGCCTTTGTGCGATGGATATTATACGTAATCATCTTGTTGTCTTTCCTGTAGGGCGTAACTAATGGCGGTAGGCTTTTTCACTCACGGCATAGAATATACCTTGCCGCACCCACCGATTCCAAAGCGTACAATTCTGCTGTTGTGCAATGTAATCAAAAGAGCATGGCAGTTGCTCCAAGAAAAGCCACCGTCAGGTTTTATTATTCATTCGGCGCATGAGGATACTATTACCCAAGTGCTGGTTGAGATTATTGAAAACCATTTGCGAAAAAATGGAGATATTCCCGGATTTAACTATGCTCTCTTCGGCAAGGTTATCCGTGAACCCAAGATCACAAATTTTGACAAGAAACACCCCGACAAGATGCCTGATATCTTCTTTGATTTAAAACGGGAAAAACAACCAGTTTTAAATGATCAAGATGGCCTCTTTGTGGAATGTAAACCCGTTGGCAAAACACATCCTATTTTATCGTGCTATTGCAACAAAGGGCTGGTGAGGTTTGTAAATGGAGACTATGCATGGGCAATGCAGGATGCTCTGATAGTTGGATACAACAAAGATTCATATTCATTTACAAAACTTGCATCTGTTCTTGGTGATAACAGTAAAAATGTTGATTTGAACGTAACTGCGCATTCTATTGTTAGTAAATCTGAATTCTACACTTCAACTCATAACAGAGATTTTGAGTGGCTAGAAAGAAATGGTACCGCTTGCCCTATAGAAGTATCACACCTTTGGCTAAAGGTGTAGGAAATACAAGAGTGGATAAGCTGCGTCATCCACTCTGCCTGACTACCGTAATGCCCCTAAAACATTAGGTATTTTAGTTTCACATGAATAATATTCCCAAAAATTTGAAAAAAATTGGTTTTGACAAATGGTTCCTGGAGTCGGTTAGCCCTGAAAGTCAGGAAAACTTTGAAATAGCCAGGGTAGTCGCTGTACACAAAGATAGCTACATAATAAGTAATGGCGTCGTTGACGTTTTAGCCGAATTAGTCGGAAAAATAACATTCAGCGCTTCATCTCCCCTTGATTATCCCGCAGTGGGTGATTGGGTCCTTGCCAATTTTTACGATGAAAATAGCTTCGCAATCATTCACGAGGTCTTACCACGCAAGTCCTTGTTGAAAAGAAAAACACCGGGGAAGAAAATTGATTTCCAGTTGATTGCCGCCAATATGGATGTTGCATTTATCGTTCAATCTTTGAATGAAAATTTTAATCTTCGACGCCTTGAACGTTATCTCGTCATGGTTAACGAAAATAATATCGACCCCATTGTACTGTTGAGCAAGAGTGACCTCCTTTCCGACAAAGACATATCGAAGAGAATTGAAGAAATACAAAAAATTATGCCCCGCTTGCAAATAGTACCTTTTAGCAATGAAAATGAATCCGGCCCGGGCAGTGTAAAAGAAATGATGAAACCTGGACTAAGCTATTGCCTGTTGGGATCGTCAGGAGTCGGCAAAACAACGTTAATAAACAAGCTCATCGGTGAATCAATTTATAAAACCAAAACGGTCAGTAAGAAAGAAAGTAAAGGAAGGCATGCCACAACTCACAGGCAGCTTATTAAACTGGAATCGGGTCCAATGATAGTCGACACGCCGGGCATGCGTGAACTGGGGAATTTCTCGGTAGATACGGGACTCGATGAAACATTTGCCGAAATCATCACTCTGTCTGAAGAATGCCGCTTCAATGATTGTACACATGTTGGAGAAAAGGGCTGTGCCCTTTTGGATGCCGTTGAAAAAGGGCAATTATCGGCTGACCGCTATCAAAATTATATAAAAATGTCTAAAGAATCTACTTACAATGAAATGTCATATTTGGAGAAGAGAAGAAAAGACAAGGAATTTGGAAAACTCTGCAAGACGGTAATGAAGCACAAAAAAAGTCAAAGGTAGTGCCTGGCATTAGAGAAGGGGGCCTTCCGGGGATTGATCAGGTAACTAACTGTAATCAAAAGTAAAAACATGAAAACAGCCCCAAAAAATTAAAATTACTTTTGTATCGTAAAAGGTGTGTTTTAGAGAGGGAAAAAAGATTTTTTCCAAAAGTTGAAATGATAGTTCTATAGAAACTGTGAATGAGGCAAACGATGTGTAAAAAACAATTTAAAGTTGTTCGGGAATGTAATTACAAGAAATATTTTTTTACTTTTTTAACCCTGTTGCTATCGGCACTTTTTTTGATATCCTGCGGTGGGGGAGGAGGTGGTGGTGATGGTGGTGGTGGTGATGGTGGTGGTGGTGATAATGTTGGAGGTGTTGGACCTAACGTACTTGTATCCGAGGGCACAGTTTCCTCACCAATTGTTATCGACTTTACAAAAGATATTCCCTATTCCGGGCAGGTTAATACGACAGAAAGCTTCTATAACATAAGTAGTGTGACGGCCGGTACAAGTTACAATATAACAATTAGTAGCTTGTCCGATGATATCGATCTTTTTGTCTATCGTGATGCAGTTTTTTCCTCACTCTTATGCTCTTCTGAACTAAACGGCACCATAAATGAGAGTTGCACTGCTATCCCTACCGGGAAGTCTATATATATAAACGTAGATGGCAGGTTCACCCTGGCAGGTACTGCCTTTACGCTGGAAATTTTCTAGATAGAGCACCGTAGATAGCCTCTGGGGAATCAGGCAGAAATAATATGATTCCAGGATGGTATCTACATGATCATGGATTTTCTATTAAAGGAAGAAACTATTTTCTGGTTGAACATAGTTTCTACAAAACAGGTATCGCAAAATATGCAAAATAGTCAATTATTATCCCTCATTGCCCCCTTAATCCTTGCCCTTATGATGCTGGGCATGGGGCTGTCATTAACGGTGAATGATTTTAGCCGATTGTTTATCAAGCCCAAGGCCGTATTACTGGGGGTTGGTCTGCAAACCATTGCCTTGCCTGTCACGGGCTACTTCCTGCTTATCTTCTCCGGCTTAACAGCGGAATTAGCCGTTGGCTTTATGCTTTTGGTTGCCTGTCCCGGAGGGCCGGGGTCAAACCTGGTTTCCTATATCTGCCGGGGGGATGCGGCATTATCGGTTACATTAACGGCCATAAGCAGCCTGTTGGCGGTCATCACCATTCCTTTGGTGGTCAATTTTAGTATTGCAGAGTTTATGCAAGCCGGCCATGTAAATATATCGGTCCTGAAAACAGTGCTTGCCGTGCTATTTATCACCTTGGTACCGCTGTCACTGGGGATGGTGATTGCCCGCCGATTTCCTGCTTTTGCGGCAGCTGCGGAGCAAAAAGTTAAATTTTTCTCCATTCTCTTTTTATTGGCCCTCGTGTTTTACACCTTCTATAAAGAGCGTAATCATCTGTCTGAACTTATTCAACAGGTGGGGCTACTCACAATTTTGCTGTGTATTTTAACCCTTTTGATCGGCTTTCTGGTGTCCAGAATGCTTGGTTTTAACAGCAGAATTCAAAAAACCATTGCCATAGAAGTGGGTATCCAAAACAGCGCTTTGGCCATTGTTGTTGCCGGTTCCATACTCCAGTCAAATTTAATGGCCGTGCCTGCGGCAATGTATTCTCCGGTAATGATCTCGGCCTCCCTCATGTTTTTACTTTATGAATTTTGGTTCAGGTTTATAAAGCGTCGTAGGACGGACAAGCCTGCGCCATCCGCCGCATGATTGAAGTTTTCTCTTGGCTCCTTCAGGATGACCTGCTGCCCTTTTTGTTGCTTTTAGTCATCTTATATGCTTATTCAGTTGCTTCTTGTATTTATAGGCTTTTTTGGATGCTTTTGGATGCGTTGCCAATACTTTCTTGTTTTTGTATAGCGTTTTTGAAACCTTGGGATTAGCATTCAGATACGCTTTGTTTTTATAGGCCTCTTTCGCAACTTTCGGGTGCTTGTTGAGCCATTCCCTATTGGAGTAGAGCTTTTTTGCGACTTCAGGATTGTTGTTCAGCCACGCCCTGTTTTTATAAATTTCTATAGTCACATCAGGGTGTTTTTCAAGCCATTTTCTATTCTCAATTGCTGACTGAAGTACAACCGGGTGATTTTCAAGCCACTGTCTGTCTTTAAATGCTGATTTAGCCACCTCTGGATGATTTTTCAACCATTTAACTGTATTTTGATTGTCCGGCATCTGGTCAAGATCTTCTGCAAATGACTTCATGGCAAGTCCCGATGTGATAATAAAGGACATTAGCATGACAATAGATATTGTTTTTGAACATTTCATAACAGTAAACTCCTTATTAAATTATTTTTTTTATATACTATAAACATTTCAACCTGATAAAAGGTTTCTGTCTTTATATTTTTTTTGTCGGAGTGGGGCAACAAGAGTTCTTGGGACACAATACCGAACTCCAGCAATGAAGAAATATGTCTCGGGAACTTCCCGTCGAAATGACAAGGAGGCAATATTATGAATCCCCGATTCCACTTTTCTGTATTTAGGCTATGGGCTGATAATCGGAAAAGAGAGGGTTACACCTCGAATCGTGAAAATTAAAGAATAAAAACTTTATCCCCATCACTTATTTCCCTTGCAAATCAGGGAATAGCACTCCACAATTGCAAGGATGATTAAGCGATATTTATATTCAAAACTCATTGACTTGGTTAATCAATATCCGGCGGTGGTGCGGAGATTGATTTGCTGTTGTCCTGGCCCAATGGTGAGCTATGGGCTATCGAGGTTAAGCGAAGCCTTGCTGCCAGGGCAGAAAAAGGTTTTTATGTCGCTTGCAGCGGCCTGAATCCATCGCGCAAATTTATCGTTTATCCCGGCACGAAATGCTACCGGATTACATCGGATATTGAAGTTATTTCTCCTTCTGTGCTGGTGTCAGCAGTCCGGTAGAAACTGATATGGCTCGAAAAGATAGCTCAGCACTAAAGATTGTTGTTCATTTAGGATTGTTTATAACATCTATTTATTTTTTGATAATCTTGATGGAAGGAACTTTTGAAATATATAAAATTTCATTAATTGCTGTGCTAGTTGTTTTCTTTATATTACTGGAATTCTTATTATAAGTGGATAGGTTGAGTCGAAAAAAACCGTAGAAACAATTAATCTTAATAATTAAGATGCGACTCTTTTGTGCTCCCTTTTGTACTCCTAAAAGTGCATTCTAAATATTTATTGAGAAATTCTTCCATCGCTTTTTCAGTGACATGCTCCATTGTAAAAATGTGCGTAAAATTTCCTTCTGGAGAAGAATAAAAAGGTAAATGATACTCTTTTATCAACTTATTGGAGGGAGCAGGTAAAACTACGCATGGAGAATATTTATGACACCAGGCATCAACACCATTTTCATTTAAAAGGCTTACAAACCATAGCGCCTTTTTTATAATCAAATTGGTTCGTTGAACCATGCCTTCATACCCTGTTTTTTTAAGTTTCATTAGAGTTACAAAGGGAGAAAAACCGTCACGAGAACCACCGATGGTTGTATCATATGATGAATAATGTTCAGCATATAATTCAGAATGCAAAAAAGGCAAGCTATCTATTTTGTTTTTGCGTGCAAGAAATAATGACCCTGGTATGGGAATACCTAATCTTTTATGAAAACTAACGGACAGAGAATCGACTTCTCCCAGGCTAAAGTCTAAATTTATCGGATTACCTTCTAAAAATGGGGTTATCATCCCGCCAAGAGCAGCGTCAATATGTAAATAATATCTACTTTTATCAACATTGAGATGTCGAAGTATTTCCAGTAATTTATCAGCATCGTCATAACATCCTTTTGCTACGGTTCCAGAGCAAAATACAATGGTATAATGTTCTTTGTTACATCTTTTAATTTGATTCTCAAAATCACTTGCTGATATTTCACCATATTTATTGGTTTTTATTTTAACTATTTTTTTATATCTTGTTATAAGGGCTGCTTTTTCAAAACTATTATGTGCTTCTTCGGAAATGATCAATGTAGATTCTTCTGACATTCTTTTTCCCAGGTGAACACCGTGCAGATTTGATATTGTTGAACAAGGGGTATAATAGCCCCATGCTTCATCAGCGGGAAGCCCCAGGAGACCGGCTACTAATAATACTAACTCTTTTTCATAATTGAAGGTAACTAAATGACCTCCATCGCCTGTAAAAGGATCGCCCAGATTATTCAAGTTGTAAGATAAAAGCGGAGCAAATATTTGGCAATCCTTCGCATCTTGATTTATTTGAATACCAAAACATTTTTTTTCCTCTGCATCTAAATAACTTATAAACGATTCAATTTCACTATTTAATTGTTCTGATGATAAGGGACTAAATTTATTCATTTAAAACTCTTTTTATCTAAAGTGACGACAATTAAGGTAAAAGATTTTGCCCTGTTGCTTCGAACGGAAAAAGTGAAGTTGCCTTGTTATGAAACGGTATTTTCCGGGTCCGGGCCTGTTTGCCCGGCAGATATTTTTTATCCCAAAAGCTACCATATGAAATATAGCATTGCAAATAGAATGTGACAAATTGAGCAATAATGCTTGATAATTCTCTGATTTAGTGGCATAACATTACTTATTGCCTGATATGAATAAGAAGATTATTGGGGTAATATCTTAACTGTTCAGTATTGGCCCTTATACTAAAATAGTTAAGGTGCGGCCCTTTTGTGCTCCTTGATAACGTTTTATGGGGGGCGACTTGTTTTGGTAATAGCTACGCGAAATAAATGTATAGGAGAAGGTTGATTATGTTTGAAAAAATTATTTTAATCCACAACAGGTCTTTACTGTTTTTATATTTATTGATCATAGGCATTTCAGTCGCCTTTTCCTCTTTCTCTCTCTTTGCCATGGGTGGTATGAGCATATTTGACGGCGTTCCCACAGAAGAGGCTTGCCGGGATTGCCATGAAGATCTGATAAATTTCCCCATGCTGGAGAGAAGTAACCCGGATAAGCATCACTTGCTGGTGGGAACACCGATCCCCTTGCCTGAAGACTCAACGGCGCCCAATGCGCCCGGTGGTTTTCCCGGTGAAGATTATGAGTGTATGTCTTGCCATGAAATGGATTTTATTCCAGAGACCCAGACGTACGGACTGGCCCCCTTTAGGGATTGCCTTCTTTGTCATCCTGAATGGGTTGTTACGGGGAGTCCCATGATGGGAACAAATATCCATCATGAGACACAAACCTTTCTTCTTGGAGATTGTCAGGCGTGCCATGGGAGTGGGATGGATGATGGTGGTATGGGAGGTGGCGGCATGGGTGGTGGTGGCATGGGTGGTATGTAAAGAGATTAAAAAAGTAAAAGCCCTGACCGGTGACGGTTATAGTGACACTGCGGTGAGGGAGTTGGACCCGGTCCTGCAGCGTGCGCAATGCGCACGATTGGAAGACAAATATCATTGCGCGCATGACGCACACTATAAATCTATTTTAAGGAGCTGTGATGGATACAAGGATTGAAGTGATTGAGGAAAAGAAATTCGTCGGTATGCGGCTGGAGACGAGCCTTTCAAAGGACAAGACCCGGGAATTATGGGAAACCTTTATGCCAATGATGGGGCAAATCAAAAACAGGTTAGATTCAGGTTTCTATTCCATCAATATATTTGGTGACTTAACAGATTTTAGACAATTTACCCCGCATACGCTCTTTGAGAGATGGGCAGCTGTTGAAGTTTCTGATTTTGAAGGTGTCCCTGATGAAATGGAGACTTATCTTCTGCCGCCGGGGAAGTATGCTGTTTTTATTCATAAAGGGCCTGCTTCCAACTTTGTTAAAACCTCGCAATATATATTCGCAAGCTGGCTGCCAAATTCCAAATATGAACTGGACCTGCGGGCGCATTTTGAAATCATGGGAGAAAATTACCGGCCTGATGATCCAAATGCCACGGAAGAGATATGGATTCCCATAAGGTAAGGTTGGTTGGCTTGAAGAATAAAAACCCGGCGCGTGAATTAAGTCTTCCTCTTAACCCCGCTACAGTTTAAATTTCTTTTAAAGCCCCCGCCACTTGCGTCCATCCTTGCCGATAAGCCTGTCTGCCAGTTCAGGCCCCTGGCTTCCCGACTCATACATTTCAAAAGGTGCAGATTTCGGGTCCGATTCTATCGCTTCAAGCACCGGCGTGAGGAGCTTCCAGGCATAATCGACGCCGTCTTCACGGACAAAGAGGGTATGGTCCCCTTCGAGGCAATCGATGAGGACTCTTTCATAGGCATCGACGCCGGCACCGCTGTAAAAATCCTTGTATTTAAAGTCCATTACCACTTCCCTGAGACAGACCTTTGTGCCGGGCATCTTGGTCTGTAGCGTAAGTTTTATTCCCTCGTCAGGCTGAATGGTAAAAACGAGCGTATTGGGATTGATCTCATCTTCCATGACGTTTCTGAACATGAAGTGGGGCACATGCCGGAACTGGACGGCAATTTCCGTTTTTCGCCTTGCCAGTCTTTTCCCGGAGCGCAGGTAGAAGGGAACGCCCTTCCAGCGCCAGTTGTCCAGGTAAAGCTTGATAGCTGCGTAGGTGGCTGTATGGGAGTTATCCTTTATGTCCTCTTCATCCCTGTAGGAAATAACGGCGTTATCATCTATCGCGCCTTTGTCGTATTGCCCGAGGGCAAGGTGCTTATTTATTTCACTCAAAGGGATAGGGCGAATCGACCTTAAGACCTTTACCTTTTCATCTCTCACGGCATCGGCCTCAAAGGCGGCAGGCGGCTCCATGGCTGTCAGTGCTACGAGTTGCAGCATGTGGTTCTGGAACATGTCCCGCATAACGCCCGATTTATCGTAATAACCGGCCCTGTTTTCGATTCCTATCGATTCGGCTGTCGTAATCTGCACATGGTC
This sequence comes from Deltaproteobacteria bacterium, assembly GCA_029860075.1. NCBI lineage: Bacteria > Pseudomonadati > Myxococcota > Myxococcia > Deltaproteobacteria bacterium. The sequence continues at coordinate 23,570 of JAOUBX010000010.1, forward strand.
GATGTAGCGCCTGTCCCAGATGGGTTCAAAAATGCTGTTGGCAAAGCGGAACATGAGAATGTCCTGTACCGTCTCTTTTCCAAGATAATGATCTATCCTGAAAATCTGGTTTTCCTTAAAATAATGACGAATGTGGGCATTCAGCGCTCTTGCAGAATCAAGGTCCCGGCCGAAGGGTTTTTCAATAACGATTCTGCGCCAGCCGCCGTTTTCCATGGAGAGGTGGGAGAGACCGAGATTTTCCGTAATCGTCGTATAGACGGAAGGTGGCGTTGAAAGGTAGTAAATCCTGTTCCCGCCGGGAATGCCTTCGCTTTCAAGTTCCTTGAGTTTATGAGACAGTTTTTCATAAGCAGTAAGGTCGGAATAATCAAGCTGCTCATAGTAGAGTGTTGACAGGAATTCTTTTATTTTATTCTCTTTGTTTTTAAAAGCAGAATCATTGCCGAGGGCCTTTTTCATTTTATCTCTGAAAGCGTCATTGCCCATGTCCTTTCGTCCTGTTCCGACAATGAGAAATTCAGAGGGCAGGAGACCGTTAATATAAAGCCTGAATAGGGAGGGGATGAGCTTTCTCTTCGTCAGGTCTCCCGATGCGCCGAAGATGACGATTGCGCAGGGTTCTGTGGCCCTTTCAATTTGACAGGGTGATTTTTTTTCTCTCTCAGTTGCTTTAATGGTTGCCTGAGCGGGGGAGCTATCTTCAACCTTAGCCATTTTTTACTCCTTGTCTGCCCTGGCATGGCTTACTGCTCCTGCTCCTTTTGAGGTGAGCTTACTCTCCTCACCCTTCCTCACCACGGCATGGCCTCCAAATTCCCGCCTCATGGCGGCAAGGACCCTGTCGGCAAAGGTGTTTTCCATGCGGGAACGGAATCTTTCAAAAAGAGAAAGCGTAATGACCGGGGCAGGGACTCCGGACTCAACGGCCTGCTGCACCGTCCATCTTCCTTCACCGGAGTCTTCTACATAGCCCCGGATTTCCTCTAGTTCGGGATCTTTTGAGAACGCTTCTTCGCAAAGTTCGAGAAGCCATGACCGGACCACGCTTCCCCGGTTCCAGAGGTGTGATACCCGGCCCATGTCCAGCTTGTTGCCGTAGGGTGACCCTTTGAGTATTTCGAAACCCTCGGCATAGGCCTGCATCATGCCGTATTCAACGCCGTTATGGACCATCTTGACGAAATGCCCTGCGCCGGAAGGGCCGCAATGAAGGTAGCCTCCTTCGGGAGCCAGCGTTTTTAAAATGGGTTCTATGTGATTAAAGGCTTCTTTTTCGCCACCCACCATGGTGCAGTAACCGATTTCAAGGCCCCAGATGCCGCCGCTCACACCGGCATCGATGTAGACTATTCCTTTCTTTGCCAGTATTTCCGATCGTCTTGTGTCGTCCTTGTAGTAACTGTTTCCCCCTTCGACGATAATGTCTCCTTTATCAATGTATTTTGTAAATTCCTTAATATGATTATCGACGATTTCTCCGGCAGGAAGCATAAGCCAGATGATTCTTGGCGGTTTAAGGCGATGTGCCACTTCCTCCAGGCTATAGCAGCCGCCGGCCCCTTCCGATACAAGTTCATCGGTTTTTTCCGGACTCCGGTTATAAACCATGACCTCATGACCACCTTTTAGAAGGCGTCTTGCCATGTTGGCTCCCATTCTTCCCAAACCGACTATAGCTAGCTGCATTTGTCCTGACCTCCTCATTCTTTGAAAAAACGCTGTTTTTTTCTTCTATTTACTCATTCAGTGAACTTTAAAATTGTGTAATTGTCAAGTTAGTTGTTCAACACTGCAAAGGCTCTCTTTTTTTATCACAAAATGGAAGACAAAAAAAATAATATCAATCCGGAATAATTTTTTCTTGATATTATCTTTTTCACTTTGTATATTTGTTTTAAAAAATGAGAACAACAATATAGGAGGTAACAATGGCTTTAATGATAAATGAAGATTGCGTCAACTGCGGTGTCTGTGAACCCGAGTGCCCCAATGACGCAATTTCAGAAGGTGATGACATTTACGTAATAGACCCTGATCTCTGTACCGAGTGTCACGGAGCCTTTGATGAGGCACAGTGTGTCAGTGTGTGTCCCGTAGATTCATGTGTCCCCGATCCAAATCATGAAGAGGATACTGCTGCTCTTCAGGCGAAATACGACAAGATTCACGGATCTTAATATAAAAAGCCCCTTTCAAAAAGGGGCTTTTTATTATCTTTTCCCCAGAAACTCCACTATGGCATCAAATACGGGCAACTCTTCGTCAAGAGTGATGACGTGTTTGTCGATATCTACTTTCAACAAGCTTTTATCTTGAGCAGGAACTCTTTCAAAAGCTTCATAAGTTGCTTTGGGATCTACCGTAAACTCATGTTCCGCCTGAATAAAAAGTGTGGGCACATTGAGTTTTTCAATGTAGTCTCTTGATTCTCTTGTTGTCTGGTAGAGTTCAAAGAGCCCATGGTAGGGGATCTGGCTGTAGTTGATGTCAGGGTTTTCGGGCATCGAATTAATGTAAGGCCAGTCCGCTTTTAATTCTGCAAAGACCCTGTAAAGCCTTTGTGCTGCATCGACATAGGTAACGTATGGCAATCGCTTGTCCTTTACCCTGAAAGCGGGAGCAATGGCCACAAAGCCTGATACAATGACAGGGCTTGCAGTCATTGCCATGAGACTAAGGAGTGCACCCATCGAATTCCCGATGACGAAGAACCTGGGGCAGTACCGGGAAATCAGCGCAAGACCGAGGGAAACTTCTTTCAGCCATTCTTTCCTGCTTCTTTCCCTCATATCAGCCGGTGATGTGCCGTGGCCCGGCAGCCGCAGGCCATAGACTTCGTACCCTTTTTTAAAGAGCCCTTCACCGATAACCTTCATTTCAGCAGGGTTTGCCGAAAAACCATGGACAAGCAGCACGCCCCGTCTTTTTTTATATGCTTTTCCCGTACGGTAAAAAAAGGGTTCTCCCGAGCTTGTTCTTTTTTCTGATTTATTGATGTCGTCATATTCCGGGGCGGTAAATTTGAGCAGGTCGCCTTCAAAAATTTTATGGGCCCTGCGCTCCAGCAAGAGGGAAACTTTTTCCTCGATGACACTTTTTTCATCGCTGTAGAGCCTGTCAATTGCCTCGATGGCTTTGGGAACGGATTGGGCCTCATTGTCAAGGACCATGGCCGGATTTTCTATGCGTATAACGTCAAAGGGGAAATCTTCTTCCAGCTTTTCTTTTAAGATAAAGGACCTTTTTTCTTTGATTTCCAGTATCCCTGCTTTTTCAAAACGTTCAAGCATCTTGAGGAGATGAGGTTCATCTCCTGTAATGATGGAGTTAATGTAATCTCTTTTTTTAATGCTCCTGTGCAGGTGAAGGTCAAATACATTTCTAAGATCGCATATGCAGGCAAAGAGAAGCGATCTTAAATATTCTATTTGAAACTCTCTCTTTTTATTTTTCCGGTTAAGATCATAGAGCGCATGGGCGATGAGGTGGCCGAGGTTGATTGTAGTCAGGTCATAAATGGCCTCCATATAGTCATCTCTTATTTTTTCCGTGCATTTCCTGATCCAGCCATAGATGGCAGAGTCAAACTTTTTTCTAACCAGTTCAGGTGTTATTTTTGTAAGAAACCTCCCCTTTCCCCTGGTAAGCAGGTCCGCATCATAGCGAAGTTTTAATATGATTTTGTAGCCCCTGGCAAGGTAATCTTCAACCCTGATGGGGTTGCCGAAACGCACGTCCATATCGGTCTGTTTAAGAAGAATATTTCCCTCGATCTTCAGTTCTTCGAGAATTCTCTTTGATTTTACGCCTGAATATTTCTGCACATATTTTTCAAGGATATTTTCATCTCTTCTCATAGGATAGAAGGTAATGTTGGCAGGAATTATTTCAACACTCTTTTTTGCAAAAGCATCTGTTTCCTCTATCGTTTTGAAGGTGGAAAACTTGCTCCTGTAGTATTTAACCATGACATCATCATTCTTCTCTCTTGCCATGAGGTAGAGGTCGCGGAGCATTCTGCTCTTGAGAGCAATAACGGCAGCTCCTGTGTGAGGCTTCCTCCTGTAACCACCCTCTCTCTTATAGATATTCAGCCTTCCTTTCCGGTCACGGACCCTGCGGTCCTTGATCATGGCTCCTTCCGGGAAAATGACCAGCTTATGCCCATGGTTAAGTTCCTCTACCATGAAGTCCATCATGTTGGGAAGATTATCGGGCACAGCGCCTACACTGCTTAAATAATCACGGAGCATGGAATCGTTGAAAAGGGAGGCATCTGCAACAGAGCGGCAGAAAACCTTTTTTCTGTCGTAGAGTACGTACTGGGGAATGAAGGTCTCGAATCTTGTAAAGTGGTTAAAAAGGAAAATGCTTCCGCTGCTGCTCTGGTCGGTGAGGCCGTGAATGTTTAAATTAAGCGGAGATAAATTGATAAGGACCTTTAGGGCGGAATAGGTAAACTTGTAATTTTGGGCATTAATTTTATATTTGTTTTTATCGGACTCTGACATGCTTCCACCCTTTTTATGGCATTGAATACAGATTTAGATAAAATATATTATATACTGACGGGAGCTGCAATATCTTTTGTAAATAAGAGGGTGAAAGTGAGATGAAAAATGCCTTTTCAAATGGAAGCCCTTTTTTTGCAAAAAAACAGGCCTTATGGTAATATTGCTCGCTAATTTCGAAAAAAAGTAAATAGGGATTGGATTAAAAAAGAATGAAATCATCAATTACGGAACTATTCAGTCATGCCGTGGAAAAAAGCTTTCACGGGGAACATGGCCTGCCTTCTGTCTTTCTTGAGAGGCCGAAAAACAAGGAACATGGTGACTATGCCCTCAATATTGCCATGGTTCTTGCCTCCAAGCTAAAGAAAAATCCGAGAGAAATTGCAAAAACGATCATAGAAAACGTTGTCGATGAAGATAATATTATCAAAGAACTTGGCATTGCCGGTCCGGGTTTTATCAATATTACCCTGTCGGAACGATACTGGCAGGGCATACTGACCAATATTTACGAAGCGGGTGAGCGATATGGTGAAGGGACTATCGGTAACAATGAAAAGGTAAATATCGAGTTTGTCAGCGCCAATCCGACGGGGCCCCTTCATGTCGGTCACGGCAGAGGCGCCGCCGTGGGAGATGCCCTTGCAAGGGTACTCTCGGCAGCCGGCTTTGACGTGACAAGGGAATATTACTGGAATGATGCCGGCAGCCAGATCAGGAACCTCGGCGTATCCATAAACTATAGGGTCCGTGAAAAAAGAGGCATTGATTCAAAAGGCATTCCCTTTCCCGATTATGGTTATCAGGGTGACTATGTAGAAAAGGTGGCTTTAACATTAATCGATGAATCGTTACTTGATTTTGATAAAGTCGGTTTTCTCAGTGATGATGAACTTGTCGATTCGTCCAATCCTCTTGCCTTGTCTTCGGGCTTTGCCGCCTCGAAAATACTTAAGTCCCGGATTATGGGCACGCTGAAAAGCTTCGGCGGGATTGTTTTTGACGTGGAGCAGAGTGAAAAGGAACTCCATGAAATTGGAGAAGTTGCATCGGCCATCGATTACCTCGATAAAAAGGGGCTTATTAAAGTGGAAGCCGGCGCCAAATGGTTTAAGTCGAGCGATTTTGGCGATGAGAAGGACAGGGTTGTTGTTAAGGAAGATGGTTCCCTTACCTATCTTGCGGCAGATATTGCCTACCACAAAAAGAAGCTCGACGGAGGTTTTGACAGGATCATCGATGTGTGGGGCGCTGATCATCACGGTTACATACCGAGAGTAAAAGGGGCCATTGAGGCCATGGGCTCTGATCCCGGCAAGTTTGACGTTCTTCTTATCCAGATGGTTACTCTTACGAGGGAGGGCAAGCCTGTTCCCATGTCGAAACGGTCGGGTTCTTTTGTTACCCTTAACGAGGTTATCGAAGAGGTTGGAAGTGATGCGGCCAGGTTTTTCTTTCTTATGAGGCGCTATGACAGCCAGCTTGAATTCGACCTTGAGCTTGCCAAGAAAAGTACGGCTGACAATCCCGTATTCTATGTTCAGTATATGCATGCAAGAATATGCAGCATTCTCGGTCATGCAAAAGAGGCTTCCCTGGAAATTCCTTCTCCCGCGTCGGTGAATCTTGCCCTCCTTTTAGAAGCCGAAGAAATAGATATTATCAAGCAACTTGCCGCCTATCCTGAAGTGGTGGAAGGCAGCGCCCTTTCCATGGAGCCTCACAGGCTGACTATTTACCTGACTAACCTTGCTATTGCTTTCCACAGTTACTACAATAAAACAAGGATAGTCGTTGATGATAAAGAACTCAGCCGGGCCAGGCTTTTTATGGTTTGCGGCGTAAAGACGGTTGTGAAAAATGCGCTTGCCCTTCTCGGTATCTCCGCACCTGAAAAAATGTAGGCCTAATGAGGAAAACACAGAAAAAACTTGTTTTTGAACTCAATGCAAAGCAGATTCTCCTTGTTTTGACCGGCCTCTTTATTGTTGGTTTTATGGTGTTTAAAATCGGCGTTGTTACCGGTTCCAGGGCTGCCAGGGCAGAGATGCTGCAAGCCAGGCTGAAGGAAGACCCCCGCCGGAAGATCACGGCGCCTTCACTGTTGAAGAAAGAAAAAACAGTTCATAAAGAGAAGAAAAAGCTTGAAATAGAAGGCATTCTCTTAAAGGCAAATGAAGAGGATAAAAAGAAGGAACAGAAAAAAAAGTTACCCCGGCCCGAAAAGGTAAAGGCTGAGGAAAAAAAGAGGGTGGCGTCATCTGAAAAAAAAGCACGCCCCGGAACGGTTAAAGTTAAACCGCCAAAGGTAACGGATAAGCATTACTTTGTTCAGGTTGCCTCCTTCCCCAATAGCGCCGATGCCCGTAAGCGAGGGGCAGAACTGGAGAGCAAAGGTTACCGTGTCGTTATTGTCAAGGCGGATATTCCCGGAAAAGGAACTTATCACAGGGTCCGGCTGGGACCCTTTGGCTCGCTTGCCAAAGCGAAATCTTTTGCCCTTAAGTTTGAAAAGAAGGAAAAGGCCTCGACATTTATTCCGATTGACTAGGAGCCTGCCGGACTTAGGGCAAATCTGCTGCGAAAAAGCCCTTTTAGCCGGATTTCCCGATTAAATTCGTTAAATATGTTCAACATTCGCCTCATTTAATCAAAAAATCTGACTCAAAATAGCTTTTTCTCTGAACGGTTTCACGGTAAAAGCGAGTGAAGAATCGGGATCAGGATGAAAGCGTATTTTCAAGGTACCTGATGATAAGCCTGATGCCCACCCCGGCTGCTCCCTTCGGTATGAAAGGTTTTCCCTTTTTTTCCCAGGCTGTTCCTGCAATGTCGATATGAGCCCAGTGATATTTAGTTGCAAACTTGTCGAGAAAGGCGGCAGCTGTTATGGCGCCTGCTGCCTTGCCGCCTACATTCTTCATGTCGGCCACATCGCTGCTGATCTGTTTTTTGTAAGGTTCCCAAAGAGGTAACTCCCATAGTTTTTCCCCTGATTCTTCACCGGCCTTGACAAGCTCTTTTTTAAGGCCTTCATTGTTTCCGAGCAGTCCTGATGCATGGTTGCCCAGGGCAATAATGCAGGCGCCTGTGAGGGTCGCAATATCAATAACGGCTTTGGGCTTGAAACGTTCAGCATAGGTCAGCGCATCGGCCAGTATGAGCCTCCCTTCTGCATCTGTGTTCAAAACTTCAATAGTCTGACCTGACATGGATGTTAAAATGTCTCCCGGTTTGTAAGCCCGCCCTCCGGGCAGGTTTTCCGTGGCAGGCACAAGGGCGATGAGATTGACAGGGAGCTTTAGGGATGCCGCTGCCATTACTGCGCCGATAGCTGCCGCTCCTCCCGACATGTCTGTTTTCATCTCTTCCATGCCGGGAGAAGGCTTTATGGAAATACCTCCGCTGTCAAAGGTAACGGCCTTTCCTGCAAGGACGTAAGGCTGATCCTTCTCTTTCCCTCCCCAATATTCGAGAATAATCAGTTTGGGAGGTTCGGAACTTCCCCGGGAAACGCCCAGCAGGGCGCCCATTCCCAGTTCTTTCATATCTTCTTTTTCGAGCACCCTTGTTTTAATTCCCCTTTCCTTAGCCATGTCCCGGGTTTTTTTGGCAATATAGGAAGGTGTCGCTACGTTGCCGGGGTTTGAGATGAGATCTCTTGCAAAATAAACGCTTTCAGACAGTTTGAGGCCCTTTAATGCGCCTTTTTCGATTTTTCCGGGTCCCTTGCATTTGAGGGGCAAAACGATATTTAATAGTTTGATTCTTTTTGATTTTTCTTTTTTGTCTGTTTTGAAATCATCGAAAGCATAAAGAGAAAGCATGGTCCCTTCAACAACTGTCTGCGCCGAGTCGGGAGGGGTTAATATTTCCGCCGTCATCTCTGTAAGCGTGGTAGATAAGATTTTAACGCCCATTTTTTTGGCTTTAGATGCGGCCGTGCCTGAAGCTTCTCTTAGTTTGTCCCTGTTGAATTCACGCTTGTTTCCAAGGCCGATGAGAAGGATTCTTTCTGCCGATAGCTTGCCGCCGCTATAAAAAACAACGGTCTGGTTAAGCTTTCCTTTGAAATCGCCCGATTTTGTTGCGCTTGAGATCAGCCCGTCCATGACTTCATCGATTTCATCAATGAGAGGGTTTTCTCCCCTGCCTTCAAAACGTCCAATAATGAGACACTCTGTTTTATGGACAATCAAATTTTTTCTTAAAACCTTTAACTCCATATGAAAGGCTCCTCTAAAATAGTTTCAGAAAAAAGAATAATTTGTTCAGATTTTCCTTTTTTACAAGTTTCCCATAAAAAAAATAAAAAAACAATATTCAATAGCCTCTTTGATCGGGGTCCCTCCCTTTGTCCAGCTGAATGGCCTTTGAAGAGTACGCTCTGTTACCGGTATACCAATAAGAGGTTCTTTTATTCATAATAGGGTAAGAATAAAGGAAAATACTTACTTTTTTTTGCCATTTTCAACTTTTGTATTACCTTCTCTTAAAAAAGCGGCGAAAGTATTTGTGCTTTTGTCCAGGTAGGCTTCAATTTCATCGACAAAGGCGTCGAACTGGCCAAGCGTTGGGTCTATGTTGAGACGGGCGAAACGGTTAATAATAATGTGCATAATGAGGAGTTTTTCAATCTGGTGAGGATTAAAAGATTTGTTTGTAAAAAAGTTGTTGAGACGCTGCAACTTCCTGAAAAGCTCCTTTTCATCATCTGTGAAGATAAGGTCCATACCATTTCCCTTCTTATGAAAAAGTATAGCAGAAGATTTTGTCCGGGCAAGTGAGCGCTCTCTTTGACAATTATCAAAAGCTTGTTAAACTTGTAATTGTAAGGGGCAAAAAAAGGCTCCTCCAGAGAGGTGTTTTTCTGGTTCTTTCCCCTTTTATTTAAGCTTTGTCCGCTTTTTTATGATTTATTGGCAATAAAGGAAAAAATATTTGACTATAATGGTGAATAGAGTATAATTCCATTCTCTATTTATACGATTTTTCGGGAGGAAAAGATGTCTGTAAAAGTTGGGATCAACGGGTTTGGCAGGATTGGCAGGAATGTTTTCAGAGTGTTGAGTAAGAATAATAATATTGAGGTGGTGGCTATAAATGATTTAACCGATGCAGGAACGCTGGCCCACCTTTTGAAATATGATTCCGTTCAGGGTATTTTCGATGCCGCTATTGAAGCAAGGGAACACTCCATCGTTGTGAACGGGAAAGAGATTGCCATCAGTGCGGAAAGAGATCCCGCTGCTATTCCCTGGAAGGACAACGGTGTCGATGTCGTTCTTGAATGCACAGGGTTGTTTACTAAAAGAGAGGCCGCTTCAAAGCATTTGGCTGGTGATGTTAAGAAGGTGATTATCTCTGCGCCGGCGACAGACCCTGACCTTACTGTCGTTGTCGGCGTCAATGATTCCGAGTATGACGGCAGTAAGCACAGCATTATATCCAATGCGTCCTGTACGACCAATTGCCTGGCCCCTGTCGCCAGGGTGCTTGAGGAGAACTTTGGCATAAAGCGGGGTCTGATGACGACCATTCATTCTTATACAAATGACCAGAATATTCTGGACCTTCCTCATAAGGATATGCGGCGAGCCAGAGCGGCTGCACTTTCCATGATTCCCACAACAACGGGCGCTGCAAAAGCCGTTTCACTTGTTTTGCCTGAACTGAAAGGCAAGCTTGACGGGATGGCTGTCAGGGTTCCCACACCGAACGTATCCCTCGTTGATCTGGTGGCAGAGCTTGATAAAGAAGTGACTGCTGAAGAGATTAACGGCGCCGTCAAGGCGGCATCGGAGGGAAAGATGAAGGGGATATTGCAGTATTGCAATGAACCTCTTGTCTCTATCGACTTTAACGGTAATCCTCACTCCTCTATTTTTGATGCAAAGTCGACAGTGGTGATTGAGAAAAACCTCGTAAAGGTGCTTTCCTGGTATGATAACGAGTGGGGCTTCTCAAACCGAATGGTAGATTTGCTGGAAATTATCACCAAATAGCTGCCTTGCAGACAGTGTCAGGGGTGATGTAGCGTTTCCCTCCCTCCATTAAGGATTTAGAAGTGAAAATGCCTTCAGGAAACTTTTCTGACTTTATGTTTTTTGCTGAAAGGGGCAAACATAAAGGCGGTTATATAAAGGATTTAAGGAATTTAGCTTGGAAAAGATCAGCTATATAGATGACGTTGACCTTCGGGAAAAAAGGGTGCTTATCAGGGTAGACTTTAATGTTCCCGTAGATGAAAATGGAAATATTACTGATGATACACGGATAAGGGGATCGCTTCCGACAATCAATTATGCCCTTGACGAAGGCGCTAAAGTCATTCTCATGTCCCATATGGGCAGGCCCAAAGGGAATGTGGTGCCTTCCCTGTCGCTTTCGCCTGTTGCCAAACGTTTGGGAAGGCTGCTTCATAAAGAGGTGCAGATGGCGCCTGACTGTATCGGTTCCCAGGTTGAATCGATGATTCAGGGCATGTTGTCCGGTGAAATTGTTCTTCTTGAAAACCTGCGATTTCATGGTGAAGAAGAAAATAATGACAGCAATTTTGGTAAAAAACTGGCTTCACTTTGCCATGTTTATGTTAATGATGCCTTTGGGACAGCCCACAGGGCGCACGCTTCAAATGCTGCCATTATAAATTATGTTGATGAATCGGTCGCCGGTTTTCTTATGAGAGACGAAATTACCTATTTTGAGCGGTCCATGGAAAACCCTATGAGGCCGCTTGTTGCTGTGATTGGAGGCGCAAAGGTATCGGGCAAGCTCAAAGCCGTCGAGAACCTGCTTCATAAGGTCGATAAGCTGATAATCGGTGGCGGCATGGCTTTTACCTTTCTTAAGGCCTGGGGATATAATGTGGGCAAGTCGCTTGTTGAAGAAGAAATGATTGATGTGGCCTTTAATGTGATTGAAAAGGCCAAAAAAAGCAGAATAAAGCTCTATCTCCCTATTGACTGCGTTGTAGCAGACAGGTTTGACGCCAATGCAGAAACAAAAGTGCTGCCTATTCAGGAGATACCTGATGAATGGATGGGGCTCGACATCGGTCCGGCGACTACAACGCTTTTTGCCGAGGCTTTGCAAAATGCAAAGACAATCATCTGGAATGGCCCCATGGGAGTATTCGAGATGGATGCTTTCAGCCGGGGTACTTACGCTATGGTATCGAATGTAGCCAATTCGTATGCCCTGACTATTGTCGGTGGTGGTGATACGGACGTTGCTATTCACAGGGTCGGTGAATCATCAAAAATTTCCTACATATCTACCGGGGGTGGTGCCTTCCTTGAACTTCTTGAGGGAAAACAGTTGCCTGCCTTTAAAGCGCTCATGGAAAGCAGTGAAAAAAAGAGGGGAGAAATGTCCTGATGGGAAGAAAACCGGTTATTGCAGGTAATTGGAAGATGCATACTCTGCCTTCAGAAGGGGCGCGGCTTGCTGCCGACCTTGCGCGTTTGCTTAAGGAAGTTGATGGAGTCGATGTTGTTATTGCTCCTCCTTATACCCACCTTTCTCCGGTTGAGCAGCGCATTAAAAGCAGTCCTGTTAAACTTGCCGCTCAAAATTTGAATGCCAATGATTTTGGCGCCTATACGGGTGAAGTATCATGCCCCATGCTAAAAGAACTGGGCTGTGAATATGTTATAATCGGTCATTCCGAGAGAAGGCAATACTATGGAGAGACCGATCAATCTGTTAATGAAAAGGTTCAGGCTGCCGTCAGTCATAATCTTATACCCATTCTTTGTGTTGGTGAGACACTGGATGAGAGAGAGTCGGGCAGGACCCTTGATGTTATTCTCAGTCAGCTCGAAGGTGGTTTAAAGGGCTTGTCAAAAGAGTCGGCCATGATTATAATAGTTGCCTACGAGCCGGTCTGGGCTATTGGTACGGGAAAGACGGCTACTGACGAGCAGGCTCAGGAAGTTCATCTTTTTATCAGGAATTCGCTTTCCAGGCTCTTTGATGAAGGACTTTCCCGTGCTGCAAGGATATTGTATGGAGGCAGCGTTAAGCCGGAAAATATTGATGGGCTTATGACACAGCCGGACATAGATGGCGCTCTTGTTGGTGGTGCGAGCCTTAAAGCGGAAATTTTTGAAAGAATAGTAAAGTTTAAGAAAGGTTAAATAAAATAATGGATACACTGATTTTGGTAGTTCATCTCATCGTTTCTCTCTTTTTAATTGTTGTTGTACTCTTGCAGGCCGGTAAAGGCGCAAGTATAGGCGCATCTTTCGGCGGCAGCAACCAGACACTTTTTGGGACTTCGCAGGGTTCTTTTGTCGGAAAGACGACAGCCGTTGCAGCAACCTTGTTTATGCTGACATCACTTTCCCTTGCCTATATTTCATCTTCAGCATCCAGTTCTTCCGTTATGGAAGGTTATGAAACACCGGCTCCCATTGAATCACTGGACCTGGGCAGCCAAATGCCTGATCAGGGCGCTGCCGGTGAGGGACAGGAAGCGCCAAAAGCAGAATAGTCTTTTTGTGGCGCTGCAAATATTGTTGACCTTTTGCTGCAAAAATGTTACCTTATCGATCCTCGTAAATCATCAAATTGCCGAAGTGGTGGAACTGGTAGACACGCTATCTTGAGGGGGTAGTGGGAGTATTCCTGTGCGAGTTCGAGTCTCGCCTTCGGCACCAAGCATAAATAAAAAAGGTTCTTGAATAATCAAGAACCTTTTTTTATGGACAATGATGAATACCCCCCCCCCTTTTACCTGTTCCGAAAAACAGGTCACTTATCATATCCGGCCCGGCATATCCGGCCCGGGGATTTCTTTTCAGGCGAATTAAGCAGTAAAGCTTAGTCGTCAGATTTGAAGCAGACTAATAAATCATCAATGACTTTAACGATTTTTTTGAAAGCGTCTTTATCTTTTTTGCTTAATTCCTGGAGACAGGCCATGATATATGCCACATCTTCATTAAGGAGGTCTTCTGTGAAAATTTTTCTTTGATCAATCCCTTCACCCCTGGAACTGGAAGCAGACGTGAATGGATACAAAATTTCAACATCCACACAGAGGCCATTAGCTATTTTTTCCAGGGTTGGAATGTAGGGATTTCTGATTTTTCCGGACTCGATTTTTGAGATATAGGTCCTGTCTATACCGCACTTCTTGCTTAACTGTTCCAGTGTAAGCTTTTTTTGTTTCCTTATTTTTCTTATTTTCGTTCCAAAATTATTCATAGCACCTTTTTAAATAATTAGAATTAGAGATGTTGTTGGGTTGATACAATAAAAATGTCGTAAGCAGTATAAATGTTAGAAATACGGCAAAAAAATTAACTTACGATAAAAATACTAATAATCACAAAGTTTTGCAAGCTTAAAATGAGATAGATAATATTTTTTTATATTGTTTCTCTGCCTTCTGCCTGCTCTATATGCGGCACGTGATCTATTATATTCCGCAGGCCATTCACCCCTGGGGCTACGTAATTTGGCTGTGCCTTATTGCTTCTGTCGCAGTCGATTTGCCTGGTAGCCCTTATTCCTCCTTGCTTAATTATCCCGGAGAAAGATACTTCTGTCAAATGCTTGCAAAAAAAAAATCTCATACTGACAGGTACGGGAGAAGTGATTGTGCTATATCGGCCAATGCTGCTTCAGGCTTAAATGTACAATTTTATTGCTATATTTCAATAATTTGTTATTGTTAAGGCATAATTTTGAATAGATAATTTTAGTTGAAATAATCTATTTTTTATCTAATTATTTAAAAAGTTATTTAAGAAAAGGTGTTGAAGTTTTGTCAGATAGTTTATGTGATACACCAAGTCCCCTGAAGATTCTCCTCGTAGAGGATGTCACCTTTGATAGAGCCCTTTTTAGAGAGGCCTTAAAAAAAAGTCCTGTCAATATTGATATTACTGATTGTACAGGAGCAGAAGAGGCTTTGAAAATTCTGGATAGTGATCCTTCCTCATATAATGTCATTGTCATTGATCATACTTTACCGGGCATATCGGGCCTTGAACTTTCCAGGATTATTATTTCAAAAGGCCTGAATATTCCCATTATACTCCTTACAGGAACAGGTTCTGAAGAGATAGCCTCAGAAGCGATAAAAATAGGAATTAATGACTACATTATCAAGGGAAGTGACAGCCATACAAAAATGCTTCCCTTTCATATAAACAGAGTATTTCAGGAAGATATCTCGCGTAAGTGCCATCTGGAATCTCAAAAAGAACTTAACTATCAAAGAGTGCTCCTGGAAGGGATATTCAGCCATACTCCTGATGCCATGATCGTTGCTGATAAAGATAATCGTATTATCATGTGCAACCCGGCATCAAGGACTCTGTTCGGCTATTCTGATGAAGAAATGATTGGTGAGAAGGTTGATTTTCTTTATGATGAGAATACCCGTTTCGCGTTTAAGGGAAAATTATATATAAGGGATAGTTTAAACAGGTCCATTCCATCGGTAATGATGTACAGACGAAAAAAGGGAGAGGTATTTCTCGGTGAAACGATTGCTTCATTGATTAAAGGCACATATGGTGAGGTCATCGCCTATTTCAGTCACATAAGAGATCTTTCAGATAGAGAAAAAGTGGAAGAAACAAAAAAAAGACAGTTTCAGATTAATAATGTTTTGCACTCTATACTTCAAATATCTTTTGAGCCTTTGTCACTAAGTGCAGTTATTGATTATACATTGAAAGCGGTCCTTTCCATACCCGGTCTCTCATTTTTAAAGAAAGGCGCCATTTTTTTAACTGATGAAGATGGTAAGTATTTAAAACTTGAAGCGCAACTCGGGCTCAATGAAGAGAGTCTGAGTTCTTGCGGGGCCTTGCGGTCAGGACAATGTGACTGCCAGTGGATTCAATCTAAAAATATTTCCGCTCATATAGGGAGAACTTCTTTATCAGAGAAAGTTGAATATAGCAACATGGATCATGAGGGACATTATTGTGTTCCCATTCTTTCCGGAAATCAGGCCATGGGTATAATCAACACGACTATTGAGGCGGGTCATGAAAAAAGACCTGAAGAAGAATGGCTGTTAAATATGGTTGCCAATACGCTTGCCGGCATTATAGAGAGGAAGAGGGCTGAAGATAAACTGAGGTTTCTCGGCAAAGCGATAGAGACTACCAATATGGGCGTTACTATTTCTGATCTTACCGGGAAAATAATTTATGTTAATCCTGCGGAAGCAGAAATGCACGGTTATCGTGTAAATGAAATTTTAGGGCAAAAGACGGATATATTTGCCCCTGCCGAGATTGTCAAACCGCTTGGTTTGGATCAGTTGCCTGAACTGAGTGACAGAAGAAGAGAAAGTATCAATGTTCGTAAAGACGGAAGTCGTTTTCCTGTTTATCTCTTGTCGGATGTTGTTAATGATGAGCAGGGAAACCCTGTCGGATTTGTAACCACCTGTGAAGACATTACGAAGCGTAAAAAGGCTGAAGAAGAACTGAAGGATTCTTATGAGCAGATCAGAAATCTTGCCAAGCACCTTGAAACAGCGCGTGAAGAAGAAAGAAAGCGGGTTTCAAGAGACATTCATGATGAACTGGGGCAGATGCTTACAGTGATTAGTTTCGATGTTGCCTGGCTTGCTGGAAAAATTAATAAAAAGGACCAGGCTGCCCGGAATAAGATCAAGGAAACAATGGAGCATATCGATCTTCTTATTGAAAAAGTCCAGGCAATTACATCTGAATTGCGACCTGCTATCCTTGATAACCTCGGTCTCGTTGCCGGTATGGAATGGCATGCCGGCCGCTTTGAAAAATCAACGGATATCAAATGTATTGTGAATATTTTGAACGAAATACCCGAACTGGATGAAGCTTTGTCTACAGAGATATTCAGAATCTTTCAGGAGTCTCTTACTAATGCCGCAAGGCATTCAAAGGCCACAAAAGTGGTTGTTAATATGAAGAAGGTTA
The DNA here is from genome assembly GCA_029860075.1 of Deltaproteobacteria bacterium. Classification (NCBI taxonomy): domain Bacteria; kingdom Pseudomonadati; phylum Myxococcota; class Myxococcia; species Deltaproteobacteria bacterium. The sequence continues at coordinate 40,023 of JAOUBX010000010.1, forward strand.
ACAACAGATTGAGCCTTATTATTCGAGACAATGGTGAGGGCATTGAAGAGGAAAAAATTAAGGCCCTGTCTTCCGTCGGTATTATCGGTATGCGTGAACGGATAAGACCCTGGGGAGGTAAACTTGATATTACCGGAGTAAGGGGTGTAGGCACAACGGTTGAAATAATAATTCCCACCTGCTGAAGAAAATCCATTTTAGCAATATATGTCGCACATTTAGCAATATATGTCGCGCATTTGCATGAAAAATATGCTATAAGTTTTGATTAATAAATCACTTCGTTGTGATCAATAAAACACTTCGTCGTAAAGAGCGGATTCTAGCTGCGGGTTTGTCTTTTCTCTCCGATTGTGAGACTACGAGGACTTTACCCTGTGAGAATTCTTTTAACAATTAATATGTGGTACAGATGATTAATTTATTAATTGCAGATGACCACCCTATTGTGCGGCAAGGCTTAAAACAGATCTTGAGCAACTCTGGAGATATTAAAGTTGTTGCTGAAGCTGAAACCTGCCAGGAAACCCTGAACAAGGTTAATAATAACAAATATGATGTTATCTTGCTGGACCTCTCCATGCCCGGACGGGGAGGACTGGAGATAATCCAGGACATCAAAAATTCTAAGCACCAGCCACCGATCCTTATTTTAACGGCCTACGCAGAGGAGCAGTATGCTTTGCGGGCCCTTAAATCAGGCGCCTCGGGCTATCTGGTTAAAAAAAGCGCACCTCATGAGCTGGTGACTGCCATTAAAAGGGTATCCTCAGGAGGTAAGTATATAAGCCTGGCTCTTGCTGAAAAGCTGGCATTCAGTCTTGCTTCTGATGTAAAGCTTCCCCATGAATCTCTGTCTAACCGTGAATACCAGGTTATGTCAATGATAGCCTCAGGGAAAATGGTTAATGAAATTGCCGGTGAGCTTTCCCTTAGCGTCAAAACAATCAGTACCCACAGGGCAAGAATTCTTAATAAAATGGGGATGAAAAGCAATGCCGAGATAACCTATTATGCCATTAAACAGGGGCTGGTAGATTGATTTATCGGCTTTACCTCCTTAACCGTCTCCCGCAGTTTAATTCTCACCACAGCTATGAGTGATTTTTATCGCATGTTGAAAATAGGGGCAGTTTATAACCACCCTATTGCAAAGGAAGGCTTAACGCATGTTTTGGCTGATTCTTACCAAAGTATCCTTGTTCATGCTGCTGAATCCTGATTGATCACATTGAATGAGTACTAGGAATCTGTCCTACAAGAAATACTAAATAGGACTACGCGCTTTTATTGTCAGGACTACAGGAAATACAGACACCTTCCCATTTTATTACCGGCATTGTTTAAGTATTATTAAAGTAAGCTTCCTTTTACAGATTCCCATGGCAGCTATCCCATCTTGAAAAGTTATATTAATTTTCATTATGAAGAGAGGACTTATGAAAAAAAGAACTGTACTTATTGTCGATGATGAACCTGGAATTCTCCGTTCTCTGGCTTTGTACCTTAAAGATGAATTTCGTGTATTAAAGGCTGCATCAGGCCTTGAAGCCTGGCAGGTTATTCAGCGGCTGCACATAGATTGGCTTGTAACGGATTTAAAAATGCCCGGTATGGGAGGCCTGGAATTATTGGAAAAGGTGAGAGGCAGCGGTTACAAAATGAAAGTTATTTTGTCATCAGGTTATGTCAATGATGTTGAAGACAAGGTCTGTCTTCTGAAGATTGATCATTGTCTTCAAAAACCTTATTCACCCATTACGCTTGTAGAAATACTGAGGTCCTGCTGAAAAGAAGCCATTTGGTAATCATAGAGTAAAGGGAGGTAATTATGGAAAAGGAAACGATTCTAATCGTAGAGGATGATGAAAGGTTTAGGAAAATGCTTTCCTTTTTATTTATTGCCAAAGGTTTCAATGTCAAGACCGCCTGTGATGGTATGGATGCCTGGGATTATCTTGCAGAGAATAGGCCTTCATTAATTATTCTTGATCTCGTTATGCCCGGAATGGATGGATTTTCACTCTATAAAAGAATCAAGGAGCAGGACAGGTTAAATATGATGCCCGTGATCATTTTAACGGGGCTTTCAATGCAGGAGATTATTGGAAAATTTGAGTCTGTTGATTTAAAGCGCTACTTGAGAAAGCCTTTCAGGACGGCTGACATTATGACAATGACGGCCGACGTCCTCAACAATCAGGGGGAGAAGCGGTCACTGCAAAGGTTGCATCCAGGCCAGGGAACATAATGAAGCAGGCAAAACTTAAGGGAAGCTCTAATAATTTATGGTCCCTGTCTGCGGGTTCAAAAAAGTGAACTTTTACGTTAAAAGTTTTACCTCCAGACTTGCTCTCGTCTGTTATTTTTACTTTGAACCTGATTTTGTTAATTCCTTTATATTCTATGAATTATTAGAGGTTCCCTTAAGTTAATAGAGGTGCTGAGAGTATGGGGGATCAGGACATTATTTTTTCACTCAAGCCATGAGGAGGTTAAGATTATGAAATGTTTGGCCATAGATGATTCAAGCACTGTTCGATTAGCTCTCAAACTTGTCCTGGAAAGTCAGGGTTATAAGATGGACATGGCCGTTGATGGTGAAGATGCTATGAGAAAAATCAGGGTGTCAAGTGATTTTGATCTGATTATTACCGACATTAATATGCCTAATATGGATGGTCTTGCTTTTATTAAAGAAATCAGAACGTTTTCCAATTACAGTTCGACTCCCATACTTGTTGTAAGCACTGAAACAAAACCCGAAAAGATGGAGGAAGGGAAAAAGGCAGGTGCAAGCGGCTGGATTGCAAAACCTTTTAAACCTAATGAACTGATAAGCATATTAAAGAGTATAAAAGAAAAAGTCTCTTCTCAGGTCGCCTGAAGAATACTTTAGATATGACGGTTTTATGTAAGAAAAGAGGCTGTATATTTTATCGCCTCCCTTCCCTTGATATTGCCCAGTTGCGGCGCCGGTCTTTCAGGATTCATAATTTCCTCAATTCATGAATCCACCCCCAGCCGGCGCCGCTTATTTTTATTCCACTTTAGCCAGATGAGGAAGTAAATAGAGATATTTACGAGAAGCAGCGCTGTGCCGAGCAGTAGCTGAATTTCCCTGGTAAGCTCACCGGGATAGATGACAGGCAGGAGGTAATGTTCAATAAAACTTCTATTATATCCCGTTTCCCCTGCCATTGCTCTTAACCTGTTTTCAAGGGGGGTAAGGGGACAGATCCAATGGAAATATTCTATCAGTATCCCCCACAGCAGAAGAGGAAGATGAAAGCAGGCGGCCTTTTTCCATTTAAATGTCAAAAGACCGCCGAATATGATGAAGAGTATGAAAAGGAAGTGGATAAGGAGGACAATGTCGGCAAGAAGCGTATAATTCATTTTCTTGGCGCTTTATGCGGGAAGGACCGTTGACGTAACTTTAATGGTAAAAGGTTTTTCACAGAAACCTGCTTATTTTTCTTTCCCCATTGTTCCGACAGGCATGATGCCCAGCGGTTCTTCATGTATATTGAGAACTTTCTTTACCCCCCTATCGTAAAAAGCGCCGACAAATACGGTGCCGAGATCAAGTGAGCGGGCCTGTAAATAGATGTTTTGAGCAATATGGCCCACTTCCATGTGAACATAGCGAATGCCTCTGTCCCTGTATTTTACGGTCGTTCGCTCATATACAGCTGTTATGATGATGACGGCAGCGCCCTCTTTGATGCACTCCTGCCCGAGCGCTGCTTCTGCCAGCTTATCTCTAAAGTCCCCTTCTGCAACTGTCTGCATATCATGCTCCTCAGGTCTGTATCGGTAAATGCCCTGGGGGAGGTTTTCCACGTAGCCTGCAAGGAGGTAGATTTCCATAGGGTAAAGGGCGCCCGCCGAAGGGGCCGTTCTCATACCGTCGGAAGACGTTATTCCCTGAGCAGCCCAGAGCAGTTGAGACACTTGGGCAAGTCTTAACTTTTTGCCGGAATATTCCCTTACAGATCTTCTTTTTTGAAGTGTTTTTTCAAGTGAAAACTTGCCATTTAAAATTGGTGGAGGCAGCTTAATGGATTCCGGTATTGTTTTGTTTTTTGCCATAAGCGAACCTGTCAGGGCCAATAATATAATACAAGCTGAAGCAGTTTTTTTCAGTATGCTCATTTCCAAAGCCTTTCCAGGGGGAAGGACTGTACAAAAAGAAGCAGAACTCTCTCCACTGACTACATGGAAAGACGACTAATAACATCCTTGAGAAAGGCCTCCTGTTCTTTCAGCGCCTCTCTGTATTTTTTTGAATCTGTATCGGCTACTTCCATCCTGAGGTCGGAAAGATAGCTTTCAAGTATTTCTTTGAGCATCATTTCTTCCTTGCCGGTGAGTATCAGTTTTGCCATTTTTTTCTCCTTTTTGTTTTCAGTTTGCCAGAGAATCTTAAGTAGTGTCCATCCAGAAACTATAATAAATCAAACTATGTTTTCAATTCGGAAAGGAGGGGTTTTTTGCAAGGTCAAGGAAATCAAGGGTTTCGCCGAGTCGTACTGCTGTACGTCGCACAAGCAAATCTGAAGATTGACGCAGAGATTGCGAAAAAGCACCCTTGACCGATGAAAACTAAGTAACATTCTAAAATATAGTGTAGCAGGCTGTCCCCCTTTTCGCTAGTTGAGGGGGTATTGATTACGGCTAAAATTGTCTTGACTTACTTTTCTGCCCTGATTAAATATGAAACTATATGCTGAATTATTTATTTCAATCTGAAAGGGGAATAGAGGAATGGACGATACCTTTAAATACGCCGATCAATTGGGACCGCTTAAAATTATGCATGTTCATGAACCGAAAATAGGTCTTAAGGGGATTCTTGTTGTCGACAATGTGGCTGCCGGCCCATCCATAGGGGGGCTGAGAATGGCGACGGATGTAAGCCTCGATGAGTGTTTCAGGTTGGCGCGGGCTATGACGATGAAGAATGCAGCCGCCGGCCTGGCACATGGTGGAGGCAAGTCGGTTCTCTTCGGTGACCCCTATATGCCGCTTGATCAAAAAGAAGAACTCATCAGATGCTTTGCCGCAGCGCTTAAAGGGGAAGAGCATTACATTTTCGGTCCCGATATGGGTACCGACGAAGTCTGCATGGCCTGGATAAAAGATGAAATAGGGCGCTCTGTCGGCCTTCCGGCTGAAGTGGGAGGCATTCCTCTCGATGTGATAGGCGCTACCGGTTTCGGCATCAGTGTTGTCGCAGACATTGCCATAAAATACTGTGATTTTGATATGAAGGGCGCCCGCATCGTCGTTCAGGGTTTTGGATCAGTCGGTAAGCATGGAGCAAGGTTTTTAACGGAAAAAGGGGCTGTCCTTGTCGGCGCTGCCGACAGCAGAGGCTCCGTCTATAACCCTGATGGTTTGGATGTAGAGGCGCTTATGAACCTTAAGAAGGAAGGGAAAACCGTCGCTGATTATAAAGAAGGTAAAAAAGGGGACAGGGAGGACGTTATTGCTATGGAGTGCGACATATGGATACCTGCAGCCCGGCCCGATGTTATTCATGATGACAATGCAGATCGACTCAAAACAAAGCTAATTATTTCCGGCGCAAACATCCCTGTCACCCATTCAGCGGAAAAGGCTCTCCATGAAAGAGGCATATTGTGTGTTCCCGACTTTATTGCCAATGCCGGGGGCGTCATCTGCGCTGCCGTCGAATATCACGAGGGTAATGAAACCATTGCTTTTCAAACCATTGAAGAAAAGATACATACCAATACGAAAGAAGTGCTTGAAAGGATGGATAAGGAGAGAATTCTTCCCAGGCAGGCGGCAGTTGAACTGGCTACAGAAAGGGTGAAAAATGCCATGACTTATAAGCGGTGGAATGTTTTTTGAGGGGGGTAGCCTTTTAAAAAGCAGGAAGGCAGGAATGACAACTCCCTGCAATCGAAATCAATTCCCGCTATACTTAAACAGATAAGCAAACCTTAACCCGGAGGCAGTATGTATCGTATCCGCTTTCATGGCCGTGGTGGGCAGGGTATGAAAACGGCAAGCCGCATTCTCGGCGCTGCTTTTTTTCTGGAAGGGTATCAGGTTCAGGATGCGCCGCGATATGGAGCAGAAAGACGCGGCGCTCCCATCTTTGCCTATGTGCGGGCCGCAACAGAGACTATCCACGAAAGGGGAATTATCGCAGTTCCTGATCTTGTCATTGTTGCTGATGATTCCCTTGTTGCTATTCCTGCGGCGGCTGTATTGCAGGGTGTCGGCAAAGAAACAGTTCTTCTCATCTACAGTGAAGAATCACCGGAAACTTGGAAAGAGCGCCTGAATATTGACTGCATGCTGCTTACATTACCCCCCTTTGACGTTACCGAATCCTTTGATATCCGGTTTATAGGCGCTGCATGTGCCGGCGCTTCAGCGCGGTTGACCGGTATTATCTCGCCGGAATGTCTTAAATCAGCCATCGAAGAAGAACTGCATTTGCAGGGTAAGGAAATCATAAAGATTAATTGTCAACGGGCCATGGCGTCTTATGAAGAAATGGCGGAGCATGACGGAAGTGTAGAGGAAAAACAGCACGTCAGGGCAGACGATTACGTCCCTCCCGACTGGATCGATATTCCTTTTGAAGCAGCCAGAATTTCAGCTCCTGCCATTTTCGGTTCAGCTACAAGTGAACTTATCAAGACAGGTCTCTGGCGAACGCTTAAACCGGTTATAGACTACCATGCCTGCAACCATTGCTGGTGGCTGTGCAGCGCCTTTTGTCCTGACGGCGCGATTAATGTGGGTGAAGATGGAAGACCTGAAATTGATTATGAACATTGCAAGGGTTGCCTCATTTGCATGATCCAGTGTCCACCCCACGCTATCAGGGCAGAAGCGGAGCATGAAGGGAAAGGGAGGTAAAATGGAACGACAGAGCATAGAGAAGCTCTGAAATTAGACAGAGATTGACAGGGATTTATTATGATTTTCACAGCTTTGAATCATAAATAATCTGTGAAAATCAGTGTCAAAATATCTAATCAAATAATACGATTAAAAAGATGATAAAGAAACTGCTCACAGGAAACGGAGCCGCCGCCTGGGGCGCCAGGCTGGCCGGGGCCGACTACATTCCGGCCTTTCCCATTACGCCGCAAACGGAAATTATCGAAACGCTCGCCGCCTGGATCGATGGCGGCGACTTTAAAAGCAAGCTGGTAACGCTTGAGTCGGAGCATTCCATGATAACAGCGGCAGGTTCTGCCGCAGCGACAGGGGTACGTGTCTTTACGGCCACCTCAAGTCAGGGACTTCTTTACGGCATGGAGATGTTATATACGGTGGCAGGCTGGCGGGCGCCTTTTGTCATGGTCAATGTTTCCCGTGGCCTCTCGGCTCCTATTACGCTCGAACCGGATCATAATGATATTCTGGCTGCACGTGATTCCGGTTTTCTCCAGATCCACTGCGCAACCTGCCAGGAGGTGCTTGATGCCGTCCTTATTGCCTATCGCCTGGCGGAAGATGAGAAAGTAAGGCTTCCCGTCATTGTTAACCTGGACGGTTTTTACCTCTCCTTTACACGCGAGCCTGTAGAGATACCCCATAAAGAGGAGGTGGCAAGGTTTTTGCCCTCTTATGACCCTGAAAATATACGCTTTCGCGCAAGTACACCGGTAAGTCAGGCCGTGGCCGTTCTTGGCGGCGGCCCTTATTCCTATTTTCGATATGAAACGCACCTTGCTTCACTTAATGCGCTTACTGTTTTTGATAAAATATCAGAAGAGTTTAATGAATATTTTGGCCGCACATACGATGCTGTTGAATCCTATAAAGCTGATGATGCCGGAATTGTCTTCCTTATGATAGGCGCCTTTGCCACCAAGGCGAAAGATGCTGTTGACAGGCTCCGCGAGGCGGGACAAAAAGTGGGACTCATCCGGCCACGGCTGATTCGCCCCTTTCCCGTGGAAAGTTTGATAAGGCATTTAAGGGGGAAAAGAGGGGTAGCCCTTATCGACCAGAATCTTTCTGTGGGAAATGGCGGTATCCTTTATTCTGAAATTGCCGCTGCGCTTTATGGCGTGAAAGATGCGCCTCTTATTGCAAGTTTTATAGGGGGGCTTGGCGGGCGGGACATTAGCCGGGAAGAGTTTTTTGAGATAACCGGGGTAGTCAATGAGGCCGTTGAAAAAGGAGAAGCGCCGTCACCGCGGCTGCTTTACAGGGAGTGTGAACTTAAAGAGCTGAGAAAGCTTCAAACACTGGCTCATGTGGAAAGGCAGGGGAGGGAAGGGGAAGGCTAGAAACGTTCCCTCATCTGTCATGCTGAGCTTGTCAATAGATTTGGGGGATTTGGGGGATTTGGGATTATAATCGATAGCGTTGTGCAGGACAAAGCGATGACGGAACCGAAAATAAGAAAAATAAGTGATCTTCCCTCAAGCCACCTGCTGGGCACAGGTACAGCCATGTGTTCCGGTTGTGGAGGACTTGAGGCAGTTCACCAGATCTACGATATACTGGGTGAAAAAACGGTTTTTATCAATGCCGCAGGCTGTATGACGCTCCTTTCTGTTTATCCCTTTACCCCCTTTCGAGGTTCATGGCTTTATACGGCCATGGCTTCCGCGCCGGCAGGGGCGCAGGGGGTAAGAGACGCACTCGACATTCTTATAGCGAAAGGATTGCCTGAAGAGGAGGACCTTCAGGTTGTGGTTCTCACCGGTGACGGTTCAGCCTATGGTATGGGCCTTTCAGCCACATCGGCAGCTATGGAGCGTAACCTCGATTTTATCTACCTCTGTTACGATAACGAGGGCTACGGCAATACGGGGCAGCAGTATTCAGCCTCTACTCCCCACGGCGCAAAGACCTCTACCAGCAAAGGCCCTTCCGGTTTCAGGGGCTACAAAAAGGACCTCTTTTCCATCTGGGCGGCCCACAAGCCCTCCTACCTTGCCACCGTGACAGGCGCTGAACCGCTCGACCTTGCCAGAAAGATAGAGAGGGCAAAAGAGATGAAGGGCCCCCGCATGATCATTGCCCTTTCCCCCTGCCCCACAGGTTGGGACTACGATCCGAGCCAATCCGTAGAAGTGGGAAAATTGGCCGTAAAAACCGGTGTCTGGCCCCTCAAGGAATATGCAGACGGCAAGGTAATTCATACAAAAACCCCGAAGGAAAGGCTCCCCGTTGAAGCCTATCTCGAAAAACAGGGCCGCTTCGCTCACCTCTTTGAGCCGAAGCGGAATGAGGAATTGATCGGTGAGATTCAGAGGGGGATCGATGAATATTGGGATGGGGAGTGATTGTCTCTAAAGTGCGGGATGGGCGCAAGGCCGTGAAAGCCGTCAATGATTTCCGATTCCGGTTTTTACCACATTTTAGGACAATAAGTGATATGGAATTTTCAGTCTTATGAAAAGTTTTTATGAAAAAAATAAACAAAAGCTATTTCCATAGAGGCGCTCAATTTCCTCTCCTGGGAGCGACCATTCCTGAACATTTCTTGTCTGTTGCCGACAGCTTTCCTGACGGTGAAGCCCTTGTTTCCCTCCCCCAGGGGAGGCGGCTCACATATAAAAGACTTGCCGCAGCAATAGATGAACTGGCCCGGGGGCTTATAGGCCTCGGTTTCAAAAAGGGAGACCCTATCGGTATCTGGGCGACGGACAATATTGAATGGCTCCTTCTCCAGATGGCAACGGCCCGCATCGGTGTCATTCTCGTTAATATTAATCCTGCTTATAAATCATCTGAGTTGGCCTATGCGCTGAGGCGATCTGAAGTGCAGGGTTTATTCCTTATCCCTTCTTTTAAAAACAGTGATTATGTGAAGATGGTCCTTGAACTGGTTCCGGAAGTCGAAAGGAGCGCCCCCCATGAATTGAGGTCAATGGAATTTCCCAATTTAAGGCGCCTTGTACTCTACGATGCGGCATCTCCCATGGAAACGGTAAGGCCACAGGCAGGTTTTACCCTCTGGCAAGAGGTTATTCATGCGTCAAAAGCTGTTTCAACTGACGAGCTTGATCTTATTACCTCCCGTCTCGACAGGGACGATCCTGTTAATATCCAGTATACTTCGGGAACAACGGGTTTTCCCAAGGCTGTAGTTCTTAGCCATCACAATATTCTCAATAATGCCTGGTTTTGCGCCAAAGCCCTTCATTTTACGGAGACCGACCGGCTTTGCGTCCCTGTTCCCTTTTATCACTGCTTCGGTATGGTGCTGGCCAACCTGCTCTGCCTTTCCGTCGGCGCCTGTATCGTCATACCTGCCGAACACTTCGATCCCCTCAAGGTAATGGAGGCTGTGGAAAAGGAAAAATGCACCGCCCTTCACGGCGTTCCCACCATGTTTATTGCCCAGCTCGAACATGCCCGGTTCAATAATTTCGATCACTCAACACTCAGAACAGGGATCATGGCAGGCGCCCCCTGTCCGCCGCCGCTCATGACGCAAGTCATGGAAGATATGAAGTGCCGCGAAATTCTCATCGGTTACGGCCAGACGGAGGCCTCGCCGATCACCCATTTGACGCTTATCGACGATAGTATGGAGCGGCGCACAGAGACGGTGGGAAAGAACCTCCCCCACCAGGAGGTTAAGATTATCAACCATGATACGGGTGAAACAGTCCCGCTCGGTGAAACAGGTGAAGTCTGTTTCCGGGGCTATCACGTCATGCAGGGTTATTATGGTGATGAAGAAGCGACGCACAAGGCCATCGACAGGCATGGCTGGCTCCATTCGGGTGATCTTGGCGCCATGGATGAAGAGGGTTATGTAAAGATTACAGGGCGGCTCAAAGAGATGATTATCAGGGGAGGAGAAAATATTTATCCCCGGGAGATTGAAGAATTTTTATTTACTCACCCCAAAATTGCCCAGGTGGCTGTTTTCGGCATTCCTCATGATTATTATGGTGAAGAGATCATGGCCTGGATAGAGCTTCACAGCGGTGAAAGCGCTACGGAAGGGGAAATAAAAGCTTTCTGTAAGGATAACATTGCCCACTATAAGGTTCCCGGACATATTCGCTTTGTCAAGGAATTCCCCATGACGGTAACAGGAAAGCTTCAAAAGTTCAGGATGCGTGAAATTACTATTGGAGAGATGAAAAAAGGTAAGTAATTTTTTTCCAAAACGAGTTGCCTGCAAAAAGTTTCACTAAAGGGATGATATAAAAACAGGGTCCTCTTCCCTTGCGAAGTGAGATAAACTCAACAATATAAAGCCTTCTTTTTTATTGCCCCTTTCACCTGTAAAAAAGGAACATTTCTTGCGTCACAAAAAAAATGAGATGGATATAAACTTCTTGCAGGAGGAGTATTTCAGAACTTAGCTAGAGCGGATAAGAGGGTGTTATCCTGGAATCTTTTTCTTTTTTCCTGTCTAAATGACAGACAGGAAATATAAAAGGAGGGGCTAAAAATGGAACCTGTCATTTTTGCAATTATTCTCATACTTTCGACATGGATGTGGTGGGAAAACCAGTGCACACATTTCAATTCACATCATCCCGGCGAAGATAATAAGGATGATTTGAGGTGGATATTCAGGGCAAACGGCATCGAACCAGATGAAATGACTTATTTGAGTGTCATGAAGCTCGTTGAAGAGGGCAATCTGGATGACGCCGTTGAATTGATCTGTTCAAGCTGCCATTCTTCCCATGTTGTTTCAAAACGGATAACCTGGCTCCTTGACCATGAAGTTACAGCCAAAATGATGGACAAGTCATCGGCCTTTTTTATATGGTCTGTGGCTATTATTTTTCCGGCCGTCACTATTATCTCCATATTGTTCTGGTCCTTGACATTGCTTTAGATTTTTAATGGACAAAGGGAAGCTCTAAAGTTTTCAGGCAGGCTTTTCCAATAGATTTCCCCTCCTCCATTTGTTTGTCTGTCTTTTCAAACTCACTTTTATTGTATGCAGGATTTAGTTACTCCCAAACGATAAATGAAACAAGCGACTTTTTCCTTTCTAACATTCTTCTTTTTTTATAAGATAATAGTACAGTCGAAAAGTTGTCCTTACTCTTAATTCCCATTAGATATATTTCCACTGTTTTACAGCGGAGGGGAAGCTTTTTTATGGGAAACTGCAAATGAAAGGATAAAATGATGATAAAGAAGGAAGTTGTCCTCATGCCGGTTTTGTTTTTTTTCCTCTACCCGCTTCAATCCTTTGGAGGGTCACCGGCATATGTAGGGAACAAGGGGTGCAGCTGCCACAAGGTAGAGATGACGGACTGGGAATTAAGCGCCCATGGCAGGGCCTTTGATACCTTGAAAAAGGGCAGAAAAGAGAGAGAAAAAATAAGGGCAAAGCTCGACCCTGAAAAAGATTACACAAAGGATAGAAAATGCCTTAAGTGCCATACGACGGGCTACAGAAAAAATGGCGGTTTTGTGGACCTTAAATCGACACCTCTCATGGCTGGTGTTGGTTGTGAATCATGTCACGGGCCCGGGAGCGAGTATCGCACATTGCATGAGGATAATCCCGCCAGAATAGATCGTAATAAAGAAAAGGCCTATGGCGCCGTTTATGGTTCGGAAGATGCAGCCGTATGCACCTATTGCCATAATGAAAATAGCGGACATTTTGACAGGCATTCCGGGAAAAAATATGAATTTGACTGGAAAAAAGCCTTGAAGAATAAAAGAAGTTACCACCGTAAGAAGGTATTTAATAAACCCAATTTTTTCTAGCCTGACAGAGGTCATCAAAGAGCGCTCCGGGGGAATGCCGTTTTAGATATGCCTTTTAAAGCAAGAGGAGTGTACTTTCTGTGGAGAGAAAACTCTCTAAATTCAACATAAGCGCCAAGTTCCTGGGCGCCATCGGCATCATCCTTGCCATTTTTACCGCATGGGATATTAGCTACAATGCGGAAAAAGAGAAAAAAATTACGGAAAAAGTGGTGAAAGACTGGGCTTTTTTCTTTGCAGAGAATGTGAGAGTCACACTTAATGAACTGATGAGAAAAGACCGGATGGACATGCGTTTTGATATTTTTAAATCCATGTCTGAAGAGTTGACGGGACTAAAAGATGTAAGGGTTATTCGTGGAAAAAGGACGGATGAGATCTTCAGGGAAATAAATGAGCGGGACATTATTCCCCTGCTGGAAACGAATGTAAAGGCCTACCGGCGGGAACTGTCCCAACTGGAAGACCAGTTGCATGGCCTGAAGGATGCTGATAAGCGCTATGATATGGAAGGAGAAATTGCTTACCTTAAAGAAGATATTGATAATACTGCCGCTAAAATCAGAAAATTGCGGCAGGTCAGGCCCATTGATAAAAGAGAAGAACCGCGTGATGAGGCAGACAGGATGGTCCTGGAAAAGGGGGAGCCTGTTTACAGCTTTGAAGGAGACAATGCAAGGGTGCTTATTCCCTATACGGTCAGGGAAAAGGGATGTGCCGAGAAATCGGGGTGCCATAAGTATGCCGGGGAAGGAGATGTCCTTGGTGCTATCAGTCTTGAATTTTCCATTGAATCGATCAACCGTGAAATAAGTGAAAATAATGTAAAAATGGCCGGTCTCTGGCTGATGAGAGTCGTCATTCTTTTTGCCATTATCAGTTTTTTGCTCACCTTTATTATAACGAAAAATCTGCGTCGCATGCTGAATACATTTAAACTTATTTCTCAGGGAGATTTTTCGACGAGAGTTCCTGTGAAAAACAGTGATGAGATCGGTATCCTGTCGGATGGTTTTAACAACATGGCTTCCTCCCTGGAAAGAACAAAAAAGGAATTGGATCAGCATCTTCTCGAACTTTATACGCTTTATAATATCAGCAAAACAATGAATTCAACGCTGGAGACGGAAACCTTATTAACTCAGCTTGTTAAAGATATCAGCGAAAGTATGAAAATTGATAAAATCATTATTATGCTGCTTACCGTTGTAAAAGAAGAGATTTATGTTGCTTCTGCGGCGGGCTTTGATAGTAAGGCCATTCTCGACTTCAGGGTCAAAGCCGGTGAAGGGCCCTATGGCAAAGCTGTGCTTACCGGTAAAAGCAGGCTCATAGACAATGTGGAAGAATATTCCCCTGTTCTGCCGGAAGAGTACTTTTCTCCCGAAATTAACTCCGCCCTTATTGTTCCTTTTTTAAGGAGAGGAGAGGTTCTCGGACTTATCTGCGGTTATAAGGAAAAACCGAACAAGTTCAAATCTTCTGATGAGCAGCTTTTCAACAGTGTTGCCGAACATGTCTGTCTTGCCCTGGAGAATGCGAAGCTCTTTGAAGAAACGAAGACGATGGCTATTACCGACGGTTTGACAGGTCTCTACAACAAACAGTTTTTCCAGGAAAAACTGGACCTGGAAATAGAGCGGGCAAGGCGCAAAAAGCACGATCTTTCTATTATTCTTATGGACCTTGATAATTTCAAACATTATAACGACACAAACGGCCATCCCGCCGGTGATGTTCTTCTAAGGAGTCTCGCTGCGCTTCTAAATGAGGTTGTCAGAAAAATTGACCTTGCCTGCCGTTACGGCGGTGAGGAGTTCGTTATTATTTTGCCGGAAACCGATAAGGCAGGCGCCGGGAAACTTGCCGGGACGATTGTTGAAAAAATAGCCGGCCATCCTTTTGATCACAGAGAAAAACAACCGCTTGGATTTGTATCGGCAAGTATCGGCGTGGCTGCATTTCCTTCTGATGGCAGGAAGGCCGATGAGATTGTCAAAAAAGCCGATCAGGCTTTATACAGGGCCAAAGAAAAAGGAAAAAACAGGGTTGTTGCCTATTCCCGGCATGATGATTATTAAAAAGATATGGTCCTTTCTTCCCTGTTTCTTTCCGCTTATTCAAGTGTCCTTTGCCGGACCTGAGAAAGTCCTGTCTTCTGTAATCATTCCTGTTTTAGTAAAGAATCCACACCCAGAAGACGTTGCCTTACTTGAGTCCTAAAAGGGCTTGCTTTTCCTTCCCGTTAAAAGGCAGCCGAGTGTAGCCGTTGACTGAGGATGAAGGGCACAAACTGTCTGAGCGAAGCGAGTTTTTGTGCCCGCCGAAGGCAACGGTGGAAGGAGGGGAGTCCCGCTTTGGCGGGACCAGGTTTTAGGGCGGCCTTTCTTTTGTTACTTTTCTTTGTCCGCAAAAGAAAAGTAAAATTATTATGGCATAGCTTTTTAACTCTAACCCCGCCCAAAGGAGGAGGATTTCAAAGATTAATTAAAATAATGGTAAAAGGAGAAAGGGAATATCAATATTCTTTTAACCGGGCTTTTCTGTCTTTATACTTTTCCGCCAGCGGAAGGTAATATTCGAAAAGAGAGTTATAGACGGGATAGACCTTCTCTTTTTCAAGTTTTTCTGCCTGTTCTTTAAGGCTCTTGAGTGTGGTAAAGGGCCAGCGTCGCTGAAAAAAATTAGCTATCCATGCAGGAACCCAGCCTTTGGGGTCACCATGAAACTCGGCTTCAATTGATGTCTTGTTATCATCAAGGATGGTCAGGACATATTTGCTTTCCATTAATTCCGCTCTCACTATCCCGTCTCGTTCCGGCATGGCGGAATCCGTAACGGAATGCATAAGAAGGACCACTTCTCCCTTCACTTGATTGATGATTGCTTTGCTGTGGAAAACAACGTCCCTGTCGGCAATTGGCCAGATGCCGTAAACGTGGGTATACTCGATGCTTTCAAGGGGAGTAAATAATCGTACCGTATCCGATTCGGCCAGGCGCGTGACCCATTCCTTATGACGGGGCTTGTCATTAATGACATTGATTAACGTGCCTATAGAGGTATTCACCGTTGCCATGCCTTTAAAGGCAAGGAGAGAACTTCCTTCCACTTTTCGGCTGAATATTTTTATGCCATTCTTGCTTTTAATCTTTTTCCAGCCCACATCGGCTCCTGCTTTCCGGGGAGCGGAAAGGGAAGATGCAATAAGTATGATAATGCAAAATTGCAGGAACAGTCTGTATAAAATATTATTCATCTTGTCTGTTTATATAGATTCATCAAGCCATCACTGTATATGACGGCTGTGCTTTGGTCAAGCGCGCCGTCTGGCAATGAGTGTGGCTATTCCCTTTCTCCTGTTGTTTTCAGTGAAAATTCCTTCCCTGTAATGATGGGCCTGAAGCTCCCTGAAGAGGTGGGGCAATTCATTCATACCCAGAAGGTAATCGGCATTTGAGGGAGGACCTATCGATTTTTGCATTTCCGTATAGGTTTCAAAGAGAAGAGCACCTCCTTTCTTCAGTCCCTTAATAATTTGGGGAGCAAGCGACCTGTCGAGATAGTAATAACATATAATGAGATCATATGTTTGAGGATTGATTTTATAGGAGGTAAGGTCGGCGCAGATAAAATTAATTTTTAATCCTGCTTCTTCTGCAAAAGCCCGGCTTTTTTCAATAGCCACTGATGAGTTGTCTACGGCGTCCACGTCAAATCCCTTGCCTGCGAGAAAGAGGGCGTTTCTTCCCGTGCCGCAGGCAAGGTCGAGGGCCTTGCCCCGTGGCAGGCGATGAAGGAATTTTACCAGTGATGCCGAAGGGGGTCTTAGGCCTTCTTCATCAGATTGAGAATAGACAGTGTCCCATTTCTTCATAATCATTAATTATGCCTTTAAATGATCAAAATTCAAGGGTAATATTAAAAAGAACCGGCATCTTTAATGAATCTGTTTGTGAGCATAATGGCCAGGCTGTCTGAATTTGAATTTTTCAGCTCTCTCAGGTATTTTCTGCCCGAAGAGTTTAAGAATGGAACCCTTGAATACCCTTTCAATGGCTCACCATCGGTGAAAGATGCCATTGAAGCCCTTGGCGCTCCCCATACGGAAGTCGCTTTTATCATCTGCAACGGCAGGCCGGTGGATTTTACATTCCAGCTTAAGGGAGGAGAGAATATTGCTGTTTATCCCTACCATCATCGCCGTGGCAAAACTGAAAAACCGATCTCTCCTCTCATGCCGCCGAAGCGTCCCTCTTTTATTGCCGATGTGCACCTGGGGAGACTTGCAAGGTTTATGAGAGTTGCCGGTTTCGATACCCTCTATGAAAAAGAAGATCCGGGAGATGAAACTATTGCCGCCGTTGCTTCAAAAGAAAGCCGCATAGTCCTGACGAGAGATGTGGGCCTGCTGAAGAGGTCGGTCGTACACTACGGCTATATTTTGAGAAGTTCAAGCTCAAGACTGCAATTTAGTGAAGTCGTTGAGCGATATTCCTTAAAACCGATTTTCAGACCTTTCGGCAGGTGCGTGCATTGCAACGGCCTTATCGGAAAGATTAAAAAGAAAGAAATCGAAAGCTCACTTCCTGAAGGAATCAGGCGTGATTTTGATAAGTTTTTCATTTGTTCAGAGTGCAGCCATGTTTATTGGGAGGGGAGCCACTACAAGCGGATCAGCGACATGCTTAAGCATGTATGAGGGATAGGAAGATTAAGCCCTACCATAAATAATAAACCATATTCAGATTGACGGTGACAGGGCTGTAGTCAACTTGAGCTACGATTTTTGTAGCGCCGACGATGTATTCATCTTCCAGCTTGAGCGGTGTTCCCGCAATATCGAGGTAAAAGGAAAAATTGGCGCCCAGATCATATTCCAGACCGGCAAAGACACTGTAACTATCGGCTTCAATGGAGTACTCCCGGCCTAAAATGGTATCCTCTTTTTCTACATGCAGGTATCCTCCCCCCAAATAAGGTTTTAAGGGATAATCCGGATTCATTCTGTAAAAAAGCTTTGCTTCATAAGAGGTAAACAGTCCGGCGCCGTAATTTCCCTGAATGCCTATATTGGCGTGCGGCCAGATGATGAGAGATGCGCCTGCGCTGGTGTTGACTGCATTGACGGCAGCGCCGATGCCGAGGATCTTCCTGGAAATTTTTTTCTCTTTAAATGGTTCTTTCTTTTTTTTTATTCCGGCAGCCTTCTTTGGTTTTTTTTTCTTTTCTATCTTTTCTATCTTTTCTATCTTTTTTTTAGGAAGATCCTGAATCCAGATAATGGTCCTGCATTTGCCTCTTTTTTGGGTTGTTAAGAAACTTATTGATTTTCTGGACTTGTGTCGTTCCAAAGGTGATTTTACATCTAAAAGCAGTTTTTGAATATCCCCCTCCCTCGTTCCCATTGTTAATTCAACAGCGCCGGGATGTTTTCTTTTATAATATTTTTTTATGAACTTGATAGCGTCTTTGCTGCAGTACTCCTTTTTTACTGTTTTATTTTTCAGGGTGGATTTTTTTATGAAGGTTGCCCCCGGATATAGGGCAATAACTTCATCTTTTTCAGGGCCTTTTCCCCGGGCTTCCAGGCTTTCTGCCGAGCAAAGAGAAAAAGTTATAAGCGTTAAGCAGATGAATATGAAGAATTTCTTTGATTTTTCTTTCAAGGTTGTCCCCTCTTTTTAAAAAATGACGGTCAAATCAAGATGAAATGTCGCACTTTGAGTAACTGTAGTTAATAAATACTCCATATGAATGGAAAAACCAAGCAAATTATTTGCTATTGCCTGGATGCAGGCAATTATAAAAGAGCTTGTTTTTGGGGGAGGGCGGAAGAGTAAAGTTTTTAACATTAAAGACAGGTTGTCTGCTAGACTATTAATTAATCTTTTTTTCCTTCTAAAGTAATGATACAGGGGATAAACTTAAAACAGCAGTTGGATCATGGGTTCCGGCGCACCCTCTCGATTCTACGGCACATCCAGAAAATGGCCGCTTAAGCGATGTTTGAAAGCGCTGTGAAACCAACATGTTACACTATAAATCCATGGCTGACCGTCCTTTCCGGGATAACCGTAATATGGAGGTTAAATACCCTGCATGATTAATCCCTCTTTTTTTGTTATTTTTCCAGTATTAAATATCCTCATATGCCTGGGCCTGGCTTTTTTTATTCTTAGCAGGGATTATAAGAGCCCGGCCAACCTGGGCTTTGCATCGGGATTGTTGAGCCTCCTCTGTCTGGAGTTTGGTAATGCGCTTGTAATGCTGTCGGCCGGAGCTCCGCAAATGATGCTTACGGGCTTGTATCTTGGTATTGTTGGTCAACTCATGCTGCCACCTTCATGGCTTCTCTTTTCTCTGACCTTTTCAAGGGAAAATCAGAAACAATTGCTTCTTCGCTGGACGCCGCTTCTTGCCGGTTTGACAATTATATCTGTTGTTTTTATTTTTTTCCTAAGGTCTCCTGATTTTATTTTTTTATCATCTGCTCCTCCGGATTCTGCAAAAAGTCCCGCACCCGCTTTTTATCTTGGCTCAATAGGGAAGTATTGTTATCTCTATTTAATATTGAGCATACTTTTCAGCCTTGTTCTCCTTGAGAATACATTTCGCTTTTCCACAGGCCATAAACGCTGGCAAATAAAATACGTCATATTTGGTGTAGGGGCTATTCTGTTTTTCTTTATTTATTACTTTAGCCAGCTTTTGCTTTTCTCAATGATCAATGTCGAGCTCGTTCGTGTTTTATCCATTGTTATCCTTTTTTCCGTGTCTGTTATGACCGTTTTCATCGTGCGCCATCGTTTACTGAATGTGGATGTATTTGTATCGAGGTATATTGTTTATCATTCGGTAACAATCCTGATTGTGGGAACTTACTTTATTCTTGTCGGCCTTGTTGTTTACGGCATACAATACTTTAATCTGCCTTTTGACTATTCCCTGTCGACACTCATTATCTTTCTGGCAATATTCATATTACTCGTACTGGGTTTTTCAACTTCCGTAAGGAGAAAAATCCAGCTTTTCCTTAACAGGCATTTTTATAAGCACAAATATGAATTCAGAGATAAGTGGATGGAGTCGATTGAAAAAATCAGTTCTAAAACATCGGTTGATGAGATCTGCCGAACATTGATTGATATGATTTTGGAAACAATGGGGGCAAAGGAAGTTTATTTGTGGTTATACAGCCCTGTAACGGGGAGTTATAAGGCTTTTAATGCCGGTTTTTTAGAGGCATACGAAAATATTGAAAGTGATTATCCGCTTATAAAATTAATAAAACAAAAAAAAGCGCCTTTTAACATAAACCATGTATTCGATGAAATCGATGACGGTGAGGGGATTTCAGATCTGGAAAAGCTTATCGCGGTGACAGGGGGAGTCTTGTGCTCACCCTTGAATGCCGGGGGGACGATTGAAGGTTTTGTGCTTCAGCAGGAAGATGTCTCGGGAGAACCCTACCGGTCCGATGACTTTGAATTCCTGACAGCTGTTACTACTCAGGCAGCGGTTCAGTTAAAAAACATAACGCTGTCACAAGAACTGATACAGGTTAAAGAAGTGGATATGTTTAATAAAATGTCTTCCTTTATTATGCACGACCTGAAGAACCTGACTAATTCGCTTTCTCTCGTGAGCCAGAATGCAGCAAAAAATATGGACAATCCGGAGTTTCAAAAAGATGCAGTCAAGGCAATTGACAATACGGTAAATAGAATGAAATCCTTAATCGAGAAATTATCCTCTGCTCCCAAGAAAATGGACCTTAAAAAAGAAAGGGTTGATATTAAAGCGCTTATACACAATTCAATGAAAAAAATAATGGGAAAGGAAAAAAAAGTTGTTTGTACTGCTCATTTAAATGATCTTCCCTTCATATATGCCGATCCCCATTCCATTGAGATGGTATTGATAAATCTTTTGACAAATGCCTATGATGCAATAAACAATAATGGTATCATTTCAGTACGGTCTCATTGTGATGACAGCTACATTAATGTTATTGTTTGTGATAATGGTGAAGGGATGACGAAGGAGTTTATCGAGAAGGCGCTTTTTCATCCCTTTAAATCATCAAAAAAAACCGGTTTCGGAATCGGTTTATACCAGAGTAAAATGATTATCGAAGCCCACGGCGGCGATATTAATGTAGAGAGTGAAAAAGGTGAAGGGACATCCTTTACTATCAGGCTGCCCCTGTAAATTTTGCAGGGAAACCCCGTAATTTTCGTTATGGATGGATATTGTCTATGAAAAAGCCGGAATTGTTAGTCATTGATGATGAAGAAAGTATCAGGTCACAAATGAAGTGGGCCCTGATTGAAGATTATGATGTCTTTGTTGCTGAAAATGCAGCGACGGCAATGAAAATTATGGATAGGCAAAAACCGCCGCTTGTGACACTTGATCTTGGTCTCCCTCCCGATCCTGAAGGCATAGAAGAAGGTTTGAAATTACTTGAGAGAATACTTATTAATCACCCCGCTTCAAAAGTTATTGTTGTTTCAGGTAACCCTGACAGTGATGCGCCTCTCCAGGCCATTTCAAAGGGTGCCCATGACTTTTTCACCAAACCTATTAATATAGATGAACTTAAAGGCATTCTTAAAAGGGCCTGTTACGTTTATTCTCTTGAGAGTAAATATCAAAGCCTGCAAAGAAAGTTTCATTATCAGTCCTTTAAAGAAATGATCGGCTCCAGCTCAAAAATGCAGGAAGTTTTTAGTACGGTCAAGAAAATTGCAACGACTGATGTTCCTGTGCTTATTTTGGGAGAAAGCGGGACCGGGAAAGAACTCGTGGCTAATGCGGTTCACGATCAAAGCCTGAGGGGAGGTAAGGCCTTTGTTCCCATTAATTGCGGCGCTATTCCTGAAAACCTGATGGAAAGTGAGCTTTTTGGACATGAAAAGGGATCTTTTACAGGCGCTCATACTCAGAGAAAGGGGAAGATAGAGCTTGCTCATGAAGGAACGCTTTTTCTCGATGAAATAGGAGACCTGCCTCTCCCGCTTCAGGTTAAATTACTGAGGTTTTTGCAGGATAATAAACTGGAAAGAATTGGAGGCAGAGAAACGATCAATCTGGATGTGAGAGTTGTTGCTGCAACCAATAAACGAATTGAAGACCTTGTCAGGGAGGGACACTTCAGGGAAGATCTTTATTACAGGCTGGCCGTTGTTACCATTGATTTGCCGCCCATTAGAGAAAGGGGGGAAGATAAGCTGCTGCTGGCCAAATCCTTTTTGCAGAAATACGGTGCCAATCGTGGAAACCCCAAGAGTTTAACGCCTGAAGCGATAGAAAGTATTGATAAATATGAATGGCCGGGGAATGTAAGAGAACTGGAAAATAAAATTCAAAGGGCCCTTGCTTTTGCTGACGGCAACCACATTATACCTGCCGATCTGGCGCTCGGCAGCGCCGAAGGTGAAAGCAAGTCGCTAAACTTGAAAAAAGCCAGGGAAGCGCTGGATATTAAATATATAAATACGGCAATAATGAAAAATAAAGGTAATATCAGCAGGGCGGCTGAAGACCTGGGCTTGACCAGGCCGACCCTTCATGCGCTCATGAATAAATATTGCATAAAGAAATGATTAAGCCGTGGCGATTGTTTATATCTGAAGAGATAAAAAGGACTTTTTATAGGAACTGAAGACCGGCCCTTAGTGTGTCACCTTCCTTGTTTATCCATACTATTTGGGCAGCAGAGTTAATGTCAAAGTCTTCCATTAATATATTGACTTCCTCGTTTTTAGCAATGGGAACACCCGCATCGACCTCAATCCCAAGGCCTCCCTCTGAAATATCGCAGGCTTTGACAGTCACTTTTATTTTATTGTTCGTAAGTAAGCAGGGTCTGTTAATCAGTGAGCGCTGGTAACTTCTGATCATTGACTCTCCGGTGAGAAAAAAAGAATAACCACAAAAAGGACACGTTGTATTTGTATCATTGTAAGCCGTAAAAAACTGGCTGTCGCATCTTTCACAGGATGTATTTTTCATTCGTAATCCTTACATAAAAAATTAATCCCCGGCGGGGACAATTCCCCGCACTTTGCCAGGGGGCGGTTGATTATAAAAAGTTTAGAACAATTGTCTGCTAAAGTCTATAGATTTTGGATTAGCACATCAGTAAGAAAATCGAAGCAATAAAAGTGCCAAAAATGTTTTTATGTCCTTGTAAAATGATGGTTGTTTTGAGTGAAAACCTTGTCGGGAATGTAAGAACGTTCTTTTTTAAGTAATATCTGAATCCTGCAATCAGGCGGTGTTGGGCCGTCAGCTGAGGTACAGAGCTTGTGGCGGCTTCAGGGCTTTCATACGCTATGCAGCCCCTTGCAGCTGCGTTGAGAACTGCTTGCCCCATTGCCTTAAGCCTCTGCTCTGTCAGCCTCTGTCACGGGCCCACTTGCAGCATTCAGGTGATAATGTTGACTAAGGACTTTATACATAAGCGCCCGGTTTCTATAGTAAAGTGTGAAGAACAGGCTGTTATGGCGCTTTCGCTGAGGGATCTATTTGGTCCTGTCAGTTTTTTTTACAGGCCTTCTCCTTGTTTCTTTTTTTAAAGTATCTGTTTTTAAATGATTTATTTGATTTCTTAGCTCTGTGCTTCTGTTGTGATTCTGCTTAAAGGTGTCAGATTTAACCCGGTTTTATTTATAATTGGATAAATAGTTGCCGGTATGTTAAAAAGGAATTGAAAACTTAACCTGAAAATAGATTATTAACCGTAAGGGGTTTCTTATGCGATACAGGAGAATTGATAAAAGGTTTCTCGTTAACGTTGCTTGCCTTTTTTCTTTTTTAATTCTTATCTTTTCATGCAGTGAAAATAAAGAAGAAAAAATAAAGAATCATTTTAAGCGGGGAGAACAGTATCTAAGTGTAATGAAATACAGGGAAGCCATTATTGAATTTAAAAATGTAATTCAGTTAAATCCAAATAACGCGCAGGGACATTATAAGCTGGGAACGGCATACTGGAAGCTGGGAGGCAAAAAAAATATTCAACTCGCATTTGCTGAATTTAATAAAACGGTAAATCTTGATTCCGGTGTAATTGACGCTCAACTGAAACTGGCAGAGATCTATCTTGTCACCGGGAATCTTGAAAAAGCAAAAGAGAGGGTCCGCTATGTTTTAGGCGTGGATGCTGAAAACCTTGATGCCGGGGTGTTAAATGCCGCTATTCTGGCAGCAGAAAAGAATTTTGATTCTGCTGTTCCCCTGCTTAATGAAATTATTGGAAAAGCTTCCGGTGATATTCGCGCTCATATGGTTTTGGCCTCTATTTATACTGCACAGAGGAAGGCGGACCTGGCAAAAAAGATGTATAAGGAAGCCATATCAGTTCAGGGCAATGATGTCAAACCGCGGCTTGCATTGGCCCGTCTGTTTCTCATGCAGAATGATAAAGAGAGCGCTGAGAAAACTTTAAAAGATACGCTTCGGGTTGCTCCCGGAAACAGGGATGCGCTGGCATATTTAGCGCGTTTATATAGGATGACAGGCAGAAAGGAAAGGGCGGAAAAGACTTATAGAGAGATAATTAAACTAAACCCCGGTGATAATGAAGGCTATGCTTTGCTTGCAGCTTTTTATGAGGCAGGTGACCAGGAGGATAAGGCCCTAGAAACATTAAAGAGCGGACTGGCCAAGGTTGAAAATTCTATGGGGCTTAAAAGAAGAATTGCCACTCTCCTTTTGAATAAAGGGGACAGGAAAGGGGCTTCCCGTGAGATAGAAGGCATTCTTAAGGAGAATAAAGAAGACGCTTACGCACTCTACCTGAGAGGCAGACTGGACCTGATGGAAAGCAAGTTTAAGGATGCTGTCAAAAACCTTAAAAGTTCTGTTCGGTTATCACCGAAATTTGCAGAGGGCCGCCTCTATCTTGGCCTTGCTTATGAGGCGGCAAATGATCTTCATTTAGCGAAATCGGAACTGCTGGAGGCGCTCAAGCTTAATCCCGGCCTGGATAAAGCTATCTTGCCTTTGGCATCCATTTACCTCATGACCAAAGATTATAATCTGGCCCTTGAAGCAGTAAATAAAGTCCTCAAAAAGGCCCCCCGGAATCTATCGGCCAACCTCATTGCCGGAGATATTAAAATAGAGATGAAGAAGCTTGAAGATGCTGCCGGACACTTTAACAGGGTTAAAGAACTGTATCCCCATGATCCAAGAAGTTATGCAAAGCTGGGCCTTATTCATCAGTACCAGGGAAGAGATGACGATGCTGTCAGGGAGTACGAGGCAGTGCTGGAAAAGAATCCTCTTTTAATTGATGTGTTGAGAATGATAATAACGATTCATTTAAATAATAAAGCGCCGGAAAAAGCAATCAAGCGGATGAGAGCACAGCTTGATAAAGCGCCCCATGATGCTGTCATGAACCATTTGATGGGGCGGGTTTACTGGATGACGGGAGATATAGGCAATGCGGAAAAATACTATAGGAAAAGTATGGAAATTGATGATGGAAGGGTCGATGTCTATATCGATCTTGGAAAAATCTATAATAAAAAAGGGAGCCTTGATGAGGCCATCAGGAAATATGAAGAGGCAATAAAAATCAGTCCTGAAAATCTTGCGCCCTATATGCTTCTTGGCGTTATTTATGAAAACAAAAAAGAGGTGGAAAAAGCGACGGAAATTTACAAAAAAGCGCTTCAAATTAATCCCGGCTTTGCTCCGGCAGCCAATAATCTCGCCTGGATTTATGTTGAGAACGATGGAAACATGGATGTAGCTCTTTCGCTCGCCGAAAGGGCAAAGGAAGAGCTTCCCCATGATCCCTCTATTTCAGATACATTAGGCTGGATTTATTATAAGAAGCAAGCTTATCTGAAAGCCATTTCTCTTTTTAGGGAGAGTCTTGAAAAAACTCCCGATACTCCTGCCATACATTATCACCTCGGTATGGCTTACGCCATGAAGGGAGATGAGGCCCTTGCCAGAGCGTCGCTTGAAAAAGCCTTGTCCTTAAGTAAGGATTTTCCGGGTGCAGATGAAGCCGGGGAAACTTTAAAGCGCATTAAAAAAGGGGAGTGACTTTTTTTAAAAAAAGAGGGATCAACTTTATGTCCCGCTGCTTGCAGCGGGTTTTTTACTTGCTCTTTGGCTTGCATAGACAGGTTTATCTTTTTATAAATGAAAAAAGAGCAATGCGCCTGCCGGGGATTCAAACCTTTTGACATTTACCCTCTCTTTATCCTATCATAATCGCTTCAAATCAATAATTATAATGAGGTTGTTTAATGGCTTACAAGGCATGGTTCCAGTGCATCAGGGGGTGTGATGAAAGGTATCCTCTCGACGAGGTAATTTACCAGTGTAAAAATTGTGGCGGATTGCTTGAAGTTGTTCATGACATGGAGGCGCTGAAGAAAACATCGGCTAACCAGTGGAAGGAACTTTTTGAAGAGCGATGCAGCAGGAATTCCTGGCCATACGGCAGTGGCGTATGGGGAAAGAAAGAACTTGTCTGTCCCTATGTTTCCGATGATAACGTGGTCTCTCTCTTTGAGGGGACTTCCAACCTTTTCTGGGCGGAGAGATTCGGTAAGGAACTGGGTTTAAAAGACCTCTGGATAAAGCTTTGCGGTAATTCACATACGGGCTCCTTTAAGGACCTTGGCATGACCGTTCTTGTGTCAGTGGTTAAACAGATGATTAACGACGGCAAGGATATCAGCGCCGTTGCCTGTGCCTCAACGGGTGATACTTCGGCCGCTCTGGCCGCTTATTGTGCGGCGGCAGGTGTGCCGGCTATTGTCTTCCTGCCAAAAAACAAGGTATCCCTGGCCCAGCTTATACAGCCCATTGCCAATAATGCCATTGTTCTTTCTCTTGATACGGATTTTGACGGTTGCATGGAAATCGTCAAGGAGGTAACGGCTGATAATAAAATTTATCTTGCCAATTCGATGAATTCCTTAAGGGTGGAAGGGCAGAAGACCGTCGGCATAGAGATTGTTCAGCAGTTTGACTGGAATGTGCCTGATGTCATTATTATTCCCGGTGGAAACCTGGGTAATGTGAGTGCCCTTGGCAAGGGATTCCTCATGATGGAAAAACTCGGTATTACTAATAAGCGCCCGCGGATTGTCGTTGCCCAGGCACAGAAGGCGAACCCGCTTTACAGGAGCTATCAGACAAATTACGAGCATTTTGAGCCTGTACAGGCTCAAAAAACGCTTGCAAGCGCTATTCAGATCGGTAATCCCGTCAGTTACGAAAAGGCCGTTGCCGTGCTAAAGGAGTTTGACGGTATCGTCGAAGAGGCGACGGAAGAGGAGCTGGCTGACGCTGCGGCAAGGGGCGACAAGACAGGTATGTTTAACTGCCCCCATACGGGTGTCGCCCTGGCTGCTCTTATTAAGCTTGTCAAAAGGGGGGAAATTCAATCCAGCGACAAGGTGGTTGTTATCTCGACGGCCCATGGCCTTAAATTTACCGAATTCAAGCAGGGCTATCATGAAGGGAACATTGAAGAGGTATCGTCCCGTTATGCCAACAGGCCCGTAGACCTTCCCGCTAATGTTGATGTCGTTAAAAAGGCTATCTACGATAAGCTGGAAAAAATGTGATAAAGATTGTTAATTTAACAAAAAGGATTTTTCATGAGTAATAATAAACGAGGGCTTTCAACGAAGGCCGTTCATGGTGGTGACAAGAGGGACCTTCCTCAACGTTCGCTGACCTTTCCCATATTTCAGACTTCAACTTACTGGTTTAAGGATACGGAAGAGCTTTGCGGTTATATGGATGGAAAGCTCGACAGGGAAGAGTACGGCCGTTATGGTAATTATACGGAAAAGGCGGCTGAAGATAAACTGGCTGAACTGGAAGGCGCCGAGGCCTGCGCCCTTTTCTCCTCAGGTATGACGGCAACAACATTTACATTGTTAGGCATGCTTTCACAGGGACATCATCTTGTTATTACCAGTGACAGCTATCGGAGAACCCGCCAGTTCTGCCTGACCTATCTTAAAAAATTCGGTATCGACGTGAGCATTGTTCCCCCAGGTGATTATGATGCCATGGAAGCAGCTATCACCAATAAAACAAAACTCATATTTTCCGAATCACCGACCAATCCTTACCTTAACGTTCTCGATTTGGAGAAAGTTGCCGCCATTGGTAAAAAACACAGGGTAAAGACAATTATAGACGCGACCTTTGCCACACCTTACAACCAGCGTCCCATAGCCTTCGGCATTGATCTCGTTATTCATAGCGCCACCAAATATCTTGGCGGACATAACGATCTCCTTGCCGGCGCTGTGCTCGGCAGGGAGCCCATGGTTGATGCCATTCGCGAAGTAAGGGGCGTTATGGGAGGGATTGTAGATCCACACAATGCCTATCTTCTCATGAGGGGCCTGAAAACCTTTGCTCTCAGGCTTGAAAAGCAGAATGAGACGGCCCAGGCGCTGGCCGAATTTCTCGAAGGCCATCCCAAAGTGGAAAAGGTTCATTATCCGGGGCTGAAAAGCCACCCTCACCATGATATTGCTGTTAAGCAGATGAAGGGCTTCGGTGGTGTTGTCAGCTTTGAGATCAAAGGCGGCCTTGCTGAAGGGTCGAGGCTTGTTGATACAATAAAAATTCCTTTTATCGCGCCATCGCTGGGTGGTGTGGAATCACTCATAGAGCAGCCCTCCCTCATGAGTTTTTACGAACTGACGACGGAAGAGCGGCTGGCCGTGGGAATAAAAGATAATCTCATCCGTTATGCCGTTGGCATCGAAGACAAGGAAGACCTTATCGCCGATATAAAACAGGCCCTGGAAAAGGTTTAGGAACCTGTCGGCCTAAGTCCGACAGGTTCCTAAACCTTCCTTTTTATATTTCTGAGTCATTGCTTTGAAGGAAAAGGAAACAAATTATACGAGAGACAGGGGAGACCTGCTCAGGTTTCCCCTCGTCATGTCCCTTCTGGGTTCCCCCCGCTTTATCACCTCCCTCCAGGTTTTTACGCTTGCTCTCTTTGTGCTGGCCCTTTATAAAGGCTGCTCGGCGCCTCATGAGCGGGAGAACCTCTTTACGACGGGGCTCTTCTGGGGCCTTTTCTGGCCTTTTTTCATATTTATAACGACGCCCCTCTTTGGTAAGATTTTTTGTGCCCTTTGCCCCCACAGATTGATTATTTTTTCTCTGGGAGAACGTTTTGGACTCAACAATAAGGCGCCCAGGTGGATGACAGCAGGTTACGCCTCCATCATTATTGTCCTTATTTTTTACTGGTTTCCCGTTTATGCCTGGAAGGGGATTTTCCATAGTCCTCTCAACACGTCCATTTACTTTACGGTCTTCACTTTCGTTGCTGTCGCTATCTCCATTTACTACAGGCCAAGAGTTTGGTGTAAGGGGCTTTGTCCCGTGGCGTTGCCTACAAATATTGTTTCAAGGGCCGCTTTTTTCGGCATAAGAAGTTACAAAAGCAAGTGTGACAGTTGCAGGAAAGCGACCTGTGTTGCCGGGAGGACAGGATTTGAAGGATGCCCTCACGGAATCAATCCTTCAAAGCTGACGGAAAATTCAGACTGTACTCTCTGTATGAAGTGTATCAAGGCCTGCTCCCATGATGCCGTCAGCTTCGGCTTCCTTCGTCCCATGTCGGAGTTTGCTCTCAAGGGGCGAAAGGGAGACATGCCTGAAGCGCTGGGGCTCTTGCTTCTTTTCGGCGCCCTTACTCTTACCATGCAGCTTTATAACGGACTTTACCGGGGAGCGCTGAAGGACCGCTTTTTCCTGGCCAAAGTCGGGAGCCATATCCAGCCCTATGTGGATTTTGCCGTATCAAGAGAAGGGGCCATTGCTTTATCGGTTTTTTTCTTTAGTATTACCACCGTTACCCTCTACTTTTTTCTCTTTTCACACCTTGCTGCATGGATAGCAAAAAAAGAGATGTCTAAGGTATTTGAAGTTTTTGCCTGGACATTACTGCCGGCCTTTGCTTTTTCAAGCTTTTCCCAGATGAGTGAATTTTTCTTTTTCCGATACTACCCCATGATTGCAGACGGGTTTTTGAGCCTTTTCGGCTATGGCTTCAGGGTAAAACCGCTTGCTTCCATGAATTCACTCTGGCTCACGGTATTTAAACTGATTGCTATGGGGGGGGCCATGTGGTCTATAATATTAACGTGGCAGGCAAGCCGCAAATTTGCCGAAGGGGTGGCAATGAGAGTTATCATTTCACTTCCTTTCTGCTTTTTTCACCTTTTTATATTGATCGGTTTTACGGCCCACATGGTGGTAATGATCTTTCTCGATATGCCGCAGGTGACGGGTCCCAGGCAGTAAGTATTTTGTATAGTCATAGGGCCAATGAGACACAGATGAAGAGGACTTAGTTGTGATTTTTACAGATTAAAAGATTTCCGGCCGGCTTTGCTTTTAATTTCAAAACCTTTGCCCGTCATAGCAAATCTGTGAAAATCAGTGTCAAAATATCTTTCTCGGAGTAATAGATAGAAAATGTCAAAATTTATAGCTATCTTCCTCCTCGTTTACGGCTCCATGCATCTTTACGCTTTTTGGAGAACCCGGTCGGCTTTTGAGCCTTCCTTCTACCCGGCCCTTGGCCTTGCGGCTTTCTTCTTTTTTATGATGACTTCTCCTTTACTTACGCGATTCCTGGAAAGGGGAGGTTATGGCGACGGCGCCGCCGCTGTTATGGCATGGATCGCCTTTACGTGGATGGGCTTGCTTTTCCTCTTTATCTGTTTCTCTCTTGTCGTTGATATTTACGGTCTTCTTCTTGTTCCTCTTTCCTCTCTAACAGGAACAAGGGGACACCTCTTTGGCATTTCCCGGCCTCTTGCTTTCTATCTTCCCTTCGCTGTGACGCTGCTTGTTGCCTTCTACGGCGCTTTTGAAGCAAGAAATGTCATTGTAGAGCATGTTGAAATAAGGTCGGACAAAATTCCCAAAGAGATTGCCAAATTGAGAATAGTCCAGATATCCGATCTTCACATCGGCCTTCTTCTTAAGGACGGCAGGGTCAGTGAAATTGCAGAAATTTTAAAAAAAACGGAGCCCCACATTCTTGTTTCGACAGGGGATTTTGTTGACGGCAAGACGAGAGAACTTGTTGGGCTGGTTCAGCTTTTTAAGCAGATTAACCCGAAATACGGCAAGTATGCTGTTTTGGGGAACCATGAGTATTACGCAGGGATAGATTATTCCCTGAAGCTGACGCGCGACGCCGGATTTGTCGTTCTTCGCGGTTCAGGCGCCACCATTTCCGGGCTTATAAATATTGCCGGTGTCGATGATATTGCAGGCAAGGCCTTTGACGGATACAAGAGTGTTGATGAAAAGACCCTCCTTTCCGGTTTACCCCGTGACAAATTCACCCTCTTTCTCAAACATCGTTCACACATTGCCGAAGGAAGTGACAATCTTTTCGACCTGCAGCTTTCAGGGCATACGCACAGGGGGCAAATATTCCCCTTTACTTATGTTGTTGCTTATTTCTTTCCCCATCTTTCGGGGCTGGAAGACCTGCCCGGTGGCGGAAAAATTTATACAAGCCGGGGAACGGGCACATGGGGGCCGCAGATGAGGGTCTTGTCGCCGCCTGAAGTGACGGTAATCGATCTGGTATATGGAGAGAAAAGCTGATTTAGCTCAGGCTTTCATTTTGCGAACTGTTTAAAGCGGTATTTTTATTTATTTCCTTAATAAGGTGCTCCGTATCTTCAGTAATAGTAATCTCTGTTTCATTTTCAGTGGGGATGAAGTGATACAGGCCTTCCGTCTCTACCGACATGAGACTGAAAAAAGCCTCTTTCCCTCTCTCAGGTACTGTAAAGGCGTCGATTATATTCCCGTCCTTAAAATGTATGTGTCCTTCAACGGCCTCATTAATAATGGACAGTATGCCTGTTTCACGGTTTTCGACGACCTTTTCAACAAGCGCCCGGGTATTCATTTCTATTAACTTGCCCTCCATACTGCACTTAAGGCCTTTTGCAAATTCATGCTGCATCGCTATGGATTTGACTTCATCCGTTAATCCTTTCGGGCTGACGCTTTTTTCCAGCATATAATTTACGCCCACCTCCATTCCCTTCTCAAAAAGCTCCTCACTGATTTTACCGGAGAAGAGAACAAAGGGTGTCTCTTTAAATGCGCTCTCCCTTACATATTTGCAGAAAGCCAACCCGTCCATGCCTTTCAGTTCCACCGAAGAGATAATAAGGTTGTATAACCTTGTATGCATCAGTTCTATCGCCTTACAGGCTTCATTTGCCGTAACAACAAAAAAACCGGCCTTCGTCAGGTTGCGTTTTGTTACGTTTAGAAGCATGTGGCTCGGCTCCACCACAAGAACCGAAAAGGGCCGCCCCTTTTTCTTTATAAGGCCCTCCACTTTTTCAGTAACTTCCTTTTCAACGGAAAGATGCTGTTCATAGATAAGACTTTTCAATTCACGGGATTTAAGGCGTTCTGCTGAATCGCTTTTTCGTTTCATGACCACTTTGCCGTCAAATATCACAATGGTTATTACGTGATTTGAGGGAGAAGTAACATGCTCTGTCTGTATCTGGAACAATTTCTTGCCTGCTTTTACGCCTGACAGCTTACCGGGCAATGAAATACCTTCCTCCAAAGATTGATCCCTGTCCAACTTACTTACCTCCTTTCAAATGGAATGAAAAATTAAATGAATTCCTGTCAAAGTCATGAGGTAAACAAACATTTCTTTCAGGAGCCTGTCGCTTACCTTTACTGCAAAGCGCGGTGCAATCTGCCCTCCGCAAACGGCGCCGAGGGCTCCCCAGAAAAAATAGCCCCAATTAAGATTTGCTGAAAATATCCCGTGACTCATTGCGCCTACAAGGGATAGCAGAAACATTAAGTGGATGACTGTTGCAACAGCGCCGGTCATTTCCATATTTAATTTGTTTTTCAGCGATGGAATGAGCCATTCGCCGACGCCTACCGATAAAAAGCCCATCAGGAGCCCAAAAAATGCCGGGATGGGCAGTATTTGGGCAACCTTTTTTTTATCAAAGCGGTAGAGTCCCTGAGCGCTTAGCTCCTCACGGCCCGATATGAAAACAAGGGCCAAAATAAGCGACATTGCGCCCAAGGCAAGGTTCACTTGATTTTCAGGCAGCTTTACCGTGAGGAGGCTGCCAAGCACGATACCCGGCAGGGCCACTAAAAAAAGTATTCCTGTCAGTCTCTTTTCAACATGAGCCACTTTCGAGTATGCCAGGCTTCCACTTCCCATCCCTGCCACCTGAATCATCAAAGATATGGATACCGCCTCTTGTGGAGGCACGCCATAAGCCAGGATTAAAAGCGGCATCCACAAGATCCCGCCACCAATTCCTATGGTCATGGCAACAGAAGCAATTCCCACACCGGCAGGGAATAAGAATAATTCCATACCCACCTCAGTCCAGATTATTCAGGTCTGTTTCAAGAAGCTCAAATTCTCCGGAAAAATTTTTCAAAGAGTTGAGTTCCTTTTCCAGACGGTCAAATTGGCCTGCATGGGCCAAACTTATTTCTTTGCTGTTCCCGCAAGAGCGCCGGATCGAGTCAAGGGTCTCCAGCATATGTTTACAGGAACTATGGGTAAGGGCGGAAACTTCCTGCAAGTTACTTGTTAACTCATTGATCGCCGTTCCCAATTGTCCTATCTCATTGTCCGTTTCTATCTCTATGACCTGACTTAAGTCCCCTTCGTTTATATGGTTTGCGGCGTCAACCATCCGTTGTAAAGGCATGGTAATATTTCTGACAAACATGAGCAGCACAATAGCTACGACCAGCGTCAAGACGCCGAACATGACAACAACCTTGGTTCTTAGTTTTGCAAGGGGGTCAACATCTTGTTTGTGCACACTTTCATCTGAAGCATTTGTCTTTGCGGCAGAGATGTTTTGCCATATTTCCTCTTTCAGGTCGCTTCTGCTCATTTCAAAGGTGAACTCGACGCCGATCATCAAGGCAGCAATGACGATGAGCAGGAAATAGGCAAGAAGCTTTCTTTCGAGTCCCCGTTTCATTTATTCCTCTCTAACACCAAAGTAATCACATAAGGCTTTTGTAGATCATGTGAATCGCAGTAATTGCTATGGCCGTTCCGAAGAGATATTTCAGCGTTAGTGATGGCAGCCACCTGGCTATTTGCGGACCGATCTGCCCGCCGATAATCACTCCGGGAATGGTATATATAGCCACTTCCCAGCGGATCAGCCCGGAGGAAAGGTTTAGCGCTGTGGCGAGCCAGTTCATGGCTGCTTCAATCAGTATGGCCGTTGCAATCGCACGGTGGGGTTGGACCTTTAAATACCTTTCCAGCAAAGGAAACATACTCTCTGCTGTTCCTACGGATGAAACGCCGCTGGAAATACCGCCTAAAAAGGGCACCCAAAATACGGGATAGACTTCATCTACTCCGATAGCATACCTTGTGCCTTTCTTCCTTTGAATTGCCGATACAAAGGTCCATATAGCTATGGTGAGGACAAGGGAGCCAAATATAAACTTTAATATGCCGGGGCTTAAAATAGTCAGCAGATGATTACCGATAATCAGTCCCGGTATACCGAAAATGATCAAGGAGAATGCAATGTCGAACTCTATCTGCTTCTGCCTGAAATATCGTATGGCCCCGGAAGACATGCCGCACAATTCCGTAAGCATGCCTGTGGCCACTCCCTGGGCAGGGTGAAGTCCCATAATACCGATAAAGATAGGCTGGAAAATGATCCCGCCCCCAAATCCGCTGCTGTTTGCAAGTGATGCGATTACAATGGCGACAGGAAAGATCTTCCAGTAAATGAGTGATCCTTCTAAAAAAGCAAGTATATCACCAGTCACGTGAGATCCTTGAACTTCTCCAGAATATGGTCCGGCTCATTTCCTTTTACATGTTCACCATCATAGACAACGTTGTAATAATCAAAGGCCTGGACCATTTCCTTCAGTTCATCCATCTTTTCGGCCATAAGATCGAGTTGTTCATTGAGTTTCCGGTTCTCATTGTTTTCCTCAGGTCTGTTTTCCTCTATTTTTTCCAGGATATTTGTCATATCGTGGTCTACAGCACCCACAAAGAGCAGGACTTCCTGTAAGTTAACGGCAAGGTCATTAAAGCACTCGCCAAGTTGACCGATCTCATCCTTTGACATAACGGGTACGGTAGCGCTAAGGTTGCCGTCGCGAAGTTCCTTTGCGGCAAGGACCATATCGTCCAGTGGATTGGCAATGTTTTTTATGAAAATCAGGAGGGTTACACTAATTGATGTTGCCACAATAAAGAGAAGAATCATCATTCTCACCTGCAACTCTCTTATCGGTTTGAATGTCTTCTCCAACTCTGATTTATTTAGTTCAATGTGAGGGCGTACTTCGGTAATATTTGCTAAAATCTGATCTAAAAGCTTAGGTTCTCCCACTTCCCATATCATTTCCAGACCCACTACCAATGATACAAAAGCAATGAGAAGAAAATAGATAAGCAGCTTCTTTTTTAATTTGGAAAAAGGCCGCTGGTTAAAGAAAAACAGCCTCCCGTTTTTCATTTGGCTTTCCTTGCTTCGGCGTTCATCTCCCCGCCACTCTTTAGTATTATTCTCTGAGCTATTAGCAGAATCTTTTGACATAAATAGCCTCATTAGTCGCCCCGAAGGGGTGATTCAATATTAGATTAAATTTTGTCCAGGATACCCTTTAAGCTGCCGATGTCACCTTTGGCTATAAAGCCGATGACTCCAAGGGCGCTTGCTATTTTTTTGTAATCATCTTCTTGCAGTATGGTAACGACAACTATTTTGGCGCCGGGATCAAGCGACAGTATCTCTTTGCTGGCGCTTAGCCCGTCCTTGCCACGCATGGTAACGTCCATTGTGACCAGGTCCGGTTTTAATTTCTGGTAAAGCTCGACTGCGTCGTCACCGTTTTTTGCCTCACCGACAACTTCAGCGTCATGTGATTCGATCTCTTTTCTAAGCCGTTTCCGCATAAATGCCGAATCATCCACAATCAGTACCCTTTTACCCATTTTTACACCTCAAGTTATATTTTATAAATCTTTTTTACGCATCTCTTTTAATTGTTTGAGATTGAAAACCCGGTAAAACCCTTAACTAGTTAAGGCCCGCCAGGTTTTACAGTATCTCTGATAAGCATTTCAGCCACCCTGCCGTACGCCTTGGCCCCGGCGGACTTACTGTCAAACATGAGTGTCGGAACCCCTGCTCCCACCGATTCGGCCAATTTGACGTTTCGGGGGATAACGACAGGAATCAACTGTCCTTTCAGACTTTGCCTGACCTTAAGAACAATGGTTTTAGCAAGGTTTGTCCGCCCGTCAAACATGGTCAGCAGAAAACGTATTGTCTTAAGCCTGGGGTTGACCTTTCGCCTGATCAGTTCAACACGTTTGGTAATTAGAGGCAGTGTGTTTACGGCATGATATTCACACTGAACGGGAATAATAACGTAATTTGCCGCAGCGAGGGCATTTACAGTCATTGTTCCTGCTGAGGGAGGGCAATCTATGATGACATAATTAAATTTTTCATGCATCGGTTTCAGGGCGAAATCCATCGTCCGCCACTGTTTTCCTGCAAGACGCAGGGCGTCCTCCCGTTCACCGGTCCAAACATTGGATGGAACAATATACATGTTAGGCATTTTTGTTTTATAAATAACGGAACTCATAGGACAATGGTCTGTAAATACCTCAAATATCCCACCATTGGTTTTAGACCTGAAAAGTCCAAGGCCGGTCCCGACGCATCCCTGGGGATCCATATCGATTAAAAGGGTCCGGTGTCCTTCATCGGCAAGGCTGGCAGCCAGGTTAAGTGCTGTAGTTGTTTTTCCGACGCCGCCTTTTTGGCTTACGACAGCAATAATGGCACGAATCATTTTACCTCTGGCTTTCTTTGATCTTTGCAGATCTTAAGTACGTTTTGATTGCTTACGGGTAACACGGGCCGTACGTTTGCGTTCAAGTGCATACTGGATCAGGGCCGGCACATCAAGGATTAAAGAAACCCTTCCGTCTCCCAGGATCGTGGCTCCCGAAATTCCGTCCGTTTCCATATAGGCCTCTTCAAAAGGTTTGATGACTATGGAACTTTCACCGATGAGAGAATCTACGACAATTCCGGACTCTTTCACGCCATCGGTAACAATAACGGCGAAGAATTGCGGATTTTCCTCTTTGTTCTTCTCTTCTATGTTAAAGATGTCTGAAAGCCTGAGAAGGGGGATCACCTTGTCCCGTAACCGGATGACTTCCGTATTTTCAATGGTTTCAATTTCATTTCCTCTGGTGCGTTCCGTTTCAATGACGGACGTTATGGGAATACAGTAGGCTTCATCTCCAACCCTGACAAGGAGCGCCTGGATAATGGCCAGGGTCAGGGGAAGAACCACGCTAAACTGTGTATATTGACCGGGTTCCGACTCTATTTCGATGGTTCCTCTTAGTTTATCCACGTTTTTCTTGACCACATCCATGCCGACGCCGCGGCCGGAAATATCGGTTACTTTATCTGTTGTGCTGAAGCCGGGGTGGAAAATCAGGTTTGTTATTTCCCTCATTGTTAGCGCAGCAGCATCGAGCTTCGAAATGACGCCTTTTTCTATGGCAATTTTTTTGATTTGTTCAGTGTTAATTCCCTGTCCATCGTCACGGATATTTATTATCACCTTATCACCTTCATGGTGTGCTGAAAGCTCTATGTGTCCTTCGGGACTTTTCCCCGATTTTTTTCGAACTTCAGGTGATTCGATACCGTGGTCCATGGCATTTCGCAGCAGATGCACCAGCGGATTATAGATTTCTTCCGTTACATTTTTATCGAGTTCCGTTTCACCGCCGCTGATATGTACCTTGATGTTTTTACCCATTTCCTTTGACAGGTCCCGTACCAGCCGCGGAAACTTGTTAAAAATATCGTTTACAGGCACCATGCGGACTCTCATCACGTCTCCCTGGAGTTCATCAACCGTTCGTCCCAGTTCCAGAACCGCCTGGTCCAGGGTCATCCTGGCCTCCCTTAAATATTTGATCTCCTGTTTTTCTATACGCCCTGTATCCTTCAGCAGCCGTTCTACTTCGCGAAAGTTATTCGATATCTGTCCAAAAGTTGACTGGTTAACGACCAGTTCACCTATCCCTGCGATCAGATTGTCCACCTTTTCCGTTTCTACTCTCACCGTTTGTTTTGAAGCTGCCGATATTTGCGGAGTGAGTATGATCTCGTCAATCGATTTTCCCCGGGAGGGCTGCTTTTTATTGTCTGTAAATGATTTTGTGAGAGGCGCTTCTTCTTCCCGGGCAGTCTCTGTTATTCTCTCTTTATTTTCCCGGGTCTTTTCTTTTTCATTCTCTCCTCTTTCATGGTCAGGTTCTGCAATTTGCTTTTTGTTCAGCAGGGTGTCTTGCCGTAGAGGTTCGCTGTCCCCGGCGGGAAGAGGGGCCTTTTCTGCGGCAGAAGGCAGGGGCGGCATGAATTGTGAGCCTGGGGAGGCTTGAACCTCTGAATCGACAGGCGGGTCGTCAAAGGAGGTTTCTTTTTGTTCATGGAAGGGTTCTGAAGATATTATTTCAATCGGCTCAAAGGGAGGAGAAGAGCCCATAGCAAATTCATCGTGACTGACGAAGGGAGTCACTTCCGCCAGAATCAGTTCGGCCGTAAGTTCATTGATGCCCTTTACCTTTACCAAAGCTTCCTTTGTCGTCCTGCGAAGTGTTCCAACGGTCGTAAACCCGGCGTCTTCCAGCGCTTTGGTTTTTACTTTGCCTATTCCTGGAATATTTAACCTTTCAATAGTGACATCATCGGATACATCCAACTCTTCGAGTGAATCTAAAGAATGGACATCACTGGGAACGAAGAAGTCCTTTCTTTCTTCATCAGAATGAATAGCCTCCTGCTGTATTTCAAGATCAGCCTCTTCCGACACCGCCTCTTTTGGTGCCGTTTCTTCCGATACCGCCTCTTCCGTTACCGCTTCTTCCGCTGCCGCTTCTTCCGGTGCCGCCTCTTCCGACACCGCTTCTTCCGACACCGCTTCTTCCGACACCGCTTCTTCCGACACCGCCTCTTCCGCTACCGTTTCTTCCGTTCCCGTTTCTTCCGGTGCCGCTTCTTCCGGTGCCGCTTCTTCCGGTGTTGCCTCTTCCGTTACCGCTTCTTCCGGTGCCGCTTCTTCCGGTGCCGCTTCTTCCGGTGCCGCTTCTTCCGGTACCGCTTCTTCCGGTGCCGTTTCTTCCGGTGCCGTTTCTTCCGGTGCCGTTTCTTCCGTTACCGCTTCTTCCGTTACCGCTTCTTCCGTTACCGCTTCTTCCGGTGCCGCTTCTTCCGGTGCCGCCTCTTCCGGTGCCATTTCTTCCGGTACCGTTTCTTCCGGTGCCGCTTCTTCCGGTGCCGCTTCTTCCGCCGCCGCTTCTTCCGCTGCCGCTTCTTCCGGTGCCGCTTCTTCCGCCGCCGCTTCTTCCGCCGCCGCTTCTTCCGGTGCCGCCTCTTCCGGTACCGCCTCTTCCGGTGCC
>JAOUBX010000011.1 GCA_029860075.1 Deltaproteobacteria bacterium
AGCTATTGCCGAGGGAACGGCAGTACGTTTTGGCAGTATCTATTTTTTATCCATGAAAACAGAGGCTTGGCAAAAAGGTGCACTTGCTGTTAAAAGATTACGGCAAACTATTCTCGGACAACCTGTTAACTCCTTTCCCCAACTCTGGACACAGTAGTTCTTCAGGTCTGCATCTGCGGAAAGCGCCGCTGCAATCTCATTCAGGTTGTCATTAAAACTGGTCCAGGCCACTTGTTGTCCTCCTTATGTGAGGGGGGTTATTCCTTTTTTTATGGTGCAGGCGGATTAAGGCGATCAATGACTTCCTGCGCTCTCGTTTTATAGGCATCTGCCCTTGCCTGCTCGCTTTGCCCTGCAGGGATTGTACTTTCAGGGTCTTCAGGCAAGGCCATAGACTGAACAATATTGGCCCGCCTTTCCCAAAGCTCGGCTGCAGCCAGATATTTCTCGGTACGTTTTACATCAAGCTGTATATCAGGGTCTGCACTATCATAAACAGCGACTGTAAGCTTTGCCTTCACCTCACCTGCATTCTCATCGAGAATTTCCTGAAGGTAGAGATCGAAGTCGACTATTTCTGAAATGGCATTGAACATTAAATGTGAAAAACCGAGTTTCTTCACATCATTTGCGCTTGCTTTGGACATATTACTTTTCCTTTCCAAAAAGGTTGAATAAGGATCACTTTGATTGGATGTGGGATGACATTAGCAGTAAAATTTTGAACAAACCATATAGAAAAGTTCAAAATTTTTATTTACGAAAAAAAATATGATGAAAGGCATTTTAATTTGCTTACTGATTCCTCAGGATTTCAAATCAAATTTTTTGAATTTCTAAGGCCTTTAGATAATTGAAGGGGATGTTTCAAAAGATTGGAAAAGATGCTTTTATAATGCAGTAATCAGCGCTTGTGAATGATCTTTCTGACCCACCTTGCGGAAATACCATGTTTTCGGGCCAGTTCATTATAATTTTCACCATTGAAGGCTGATCTGATTCTTTTATTTCGTTCTTCTTTGGAGAGCTTTGTT
Organism: Deltaproteobacteria bacterium; assembly: GCA_029860075.1. Classification (NCBI taxonomy): domain Bacteria; kingdom Pseudomonadati; phylum Myxococcota; class Myxococcia; species Deltaproteobacteria bacterium. Next base: position 1,035 of record JAOUBX010000011.1, read on the forward strand.
TCCGATGGAATGTAGACAAGAGAACCGCCAAAGGGATAAATAATCTTTCTAAACGCTTCTTTCCCCTTTTTCTCGCCGAGAATAGCAATGAGAATTAACTCGGCCCTGTCTGCAAATGCATATTTATTTTTGGAAAGATTCTCGCTCATAATTTACCTCGCAGAGAGGTAATCAGAGCTGGAGCCGGCAACAGAAAGACAACACCATCCATTGATGTTAAGAAAATTGCCCCATAAAGTTTTAAAATTTCTTTCCCCACCATTTTTGTTTATTACTCCCTGTTAAAGATATATGCGCATATACTTGATATATTCATCTATATTATTCAGATGACATTTATATCACAGCAATAGACAATTTGTTTGTCCTATTTGACTATTTTTTTAACATATTCTGCTTTTTATCACTTTTTATTGATATTTTAATCATTAAGAGTTGCCCCTTTCAGAGTCATAGTGCTAAAGAAAGGTTATGTTCATTCAGAAAAAAGCAGGAAAAGGAGGGTGGAAAAGAAGACGCGGCAATTCCCTTTGTTAACCTGGAAAGAACAGGGGGATCATGCTTTCCGGCCCAAGGTACTCATTAAAGACAACTTCCCGTCAGAAGTTCAACATACCCCAAATCAGGCCCGTTACAGTAATCTGCAAGCCCGCCATTGATACCGCTATCTATGGCGGGAGAGCCCATTGTCAGAGAATAGTCTGTATAATTGCTGAACAGGGGATCAGTATGGACGGAATCGGCATCAAAACCGGTTTGAGCATACCATGATGGAAAATCAAGGAAGCAGGCGCTTGTATAGCAGCCGAGACTGCTTGATGCGATGAGATGATAAAGATTGTTATTTACCGTTCCATAAGAATTTCCCATAGCATCATTGATGATAATGGTGCCTGTATTGATGGAAGTCCCGATTGCATCTGCCTTATCGCTATAGATGATATTGTTTAAAACTTCCGAATGCGATGCATATTCCAGCGCAATACCTGTTTGGGCATTTATAATCGTATTATTTATGATCCTGCTTTCTTTGGCGTGGAAACGGGGATTACTTTTATCCTTTTCCTGCCCATACTGCGTTGAAGTGCCGAGCTTGATACCGATGTCTGCATTTATAATAAGATTTCTCTTTGCAATACTGCGGTAAGTGGCCCTTTCAAAAAAAATAGCTCTACTTGTATTAGAAACGATGTTTTCAGTGACTGTTGCATATGACGTCCCTCCATCAAGGCTATTAATGTGCGAATCAAACCAGATTCCAAATTTTGAATCTGAAATAATGTTATTTTCAAAGAGGTCGTGGTGGGAACCATTGAGTCCACTGAGCGCTTCACCTAACTCATGGGACCGGCTGGAGCCGTAGGGATGAGGAGTAATCCGCTCTATTACGTTGTCCGATACCCGTATATAGGTGGAGGGCGACAATCCATTGGGAGACCTGGAAACTCTAATACCGGTATAAGAAACATCTGACACGCGGTTAGACATGATCGTCGCCCGGGAATCAACGCTTGCTGAAATTCCGAGTCCAATCCCCCATTCCTTGATATGGGGCCCAAGGTCTGAATCTAAATATTGTCTCGAACCACTAAGCAAACTGATGTCATTATTGGCGATGACGACCTCCTTCATTGTTGAATCACCCTTGACGATAATGCCGTAAGAAGCCTGGCGTTTTGTCACAAAGCCCGAAATATGCAGATACCCCGTATCCGATACGATGGCGGCATTGCGCACAGGCATTTCTATACGGTTTTCAATTAATTCACCAGCAGCAAGGCAGACATAAACAGTATTTTTTATCTCGCTATTATTAATCCAGGCCCATATATTGGGGCGCAGGTTGCTGGTAATGTTGGCCAAAGTCTGCGTATCTTCTTCTGAAAAGGCATTTCCATTATAGTATCTGGCACGCCTGGGCAATAAATCCAGCCTTGTCGTTCCATCAATAAAGAGTTGTGTGGGCGCTCTTTTGATCCCATCCCGGAATATAAGATCAGGGTGGAAATCGGGATTAAAATAGGTCAACCAGAGTCTGCATTCATTGTCAGTTCCTTTTTTCTGAAACCCATAACTCGTCCAGTTTGAAAGCGGTTCAGAACCATCTATAATGGCTTCCCCATTACCTCGCAACACTAAAGGCGCTTTTTCATTACCTCCACGACCATTAAACTTCATAATCTTGACCTGCTCCCTGTAGGTCCCGGCAGCCACATCAATAACATCGCCCGGCCCGGCTTCTTCTACCGCCTTCTTTATCGTTAAAAATGGCAAATCCGGACTAAGACCGTCATTGTCGTCACTGCCTAAAGTAGAAACAAAAATTGTTCCGGCAAGGCAACTCAGGTATTTCCCACACAAAAGAATACCGTCGGAAAAGTCCGACCAGGGCCCCTGCTGTCCGGCGCCATTAATAGCCGCCACCCTTGCAGTTAAAGTTTGCCCCTGGGTACCGCTTACTTTATAGTTCAAAACCTTTCCAAGGACTTCATCGAATATAATTACATCATTTTCATCCCTTACTTCCAATCGATAAGCAGTGATCCCATATACAGGGTCGCTGCCTTCAGTCCAGTTCAACCAAATAGTATCCGACTCGGAGTAGGTTCCCTCATCGAACAAAGTTACAGGCGTCGTGGAATACCTGTCATCGGACCCTGACCCACAAGCAGACAGTATAAGTAAAAACAGAAAAATAAAGACTTGTTTTATTATTTCCCTTTTCTCTCCCATCATCATAGCTCCTTCAGGAACGCATTTTAGACACTGATTTGATTATTGTAGCACATATCAACTATTTAATGATACCCTTAATTGCCTTTTGCCAATTAAGGGGCTACTTTCGAGTGAATAGTGTATCAGGTAAGTTACTATGAGGAAGGACTGCGGCCATTTTGATAGCCATTGTCACAGATGAATAATAAAAAAATGTCACTGCCGCTCTATGCTTCATTCAATGTTTATTTTTGAAGCTTTAGCCAGACCTCTGCCGCAAGCCTTGCATCAGCGAGCGCTCTGTGAAGTTGCACATTATCCGGTATTTTACCGAAAAAGTGTTTATAGACGGTCATTAGCCTGTGATCAGGAAGATGAGGAAGTCCTTTTCTGCTCAGGATAAGAGTGCAGTCGCAGGAAGGATTGAAAGGAATATCCTGCCTGTCAAACTCACTTCTTAGAAAATCCATATCAAAGCGCGCATTATGAGCCACCAGCCTGCAGCCTTCCATAAATCGGGCCAGTTCAGGATAGACTTCTTCAGGAGACGGCTCCCCTGCCAGCATCTCTTCAGTAATTCCATGAACAGCCAGGGCAGAAGCGCTGACAGGCTTACCGGCGCTGACAAGGCTATGAAAGGTTCGACTGAGCCTGCCCTCTTCAATAATAACGGCTCCCACTTCGATTACCCTGTGCCCTTTCCTGACTGAAAGGCCTGTCGTCTCTACGTCGACGGCGCAGATACGGTTCATAGTCAATACCTCATTTTACATTATATTCATTCTTTTCGCGCAAAGACGTTTATGCCCTTTGGGTGCAGAGAGCGCAAAGGTGATGATTTCTTAAATACCCAAGTTTCGCAGCTTGCTTCGTGGCTACCCCCCCTTAATCCCCCCCTTGCCAAGGGGGGGAAATGGGGGGGGTGATCTGTAAATATGTTATCCTTGATTCTACTTGTTTCTTTGCACACCTTTGCATCTTTGCGCGAAAAAAAGTTACCTGCCTTCAGCTTCCTTCGCCTCTTCCCAGAGCCTCTCCATCTCCTCCAGGCTTGCATCACGAATATCGAGGCCTCCTCTTTCGAGTCCTTCTTCAATATAGTTAAAGCGGCTCACAAACTTCCTCACCGTCTTTTTAAGGGCCTCCTCGGGATTAACTTCAAGGAATCTGGAAATGTTGACGAGGGCAAAAATGACATCACCCAGTTCGTCTTCCACTTTGGCAATATCTTTGGATGCAAGGGCTTCCTCAAACTCTCCCAGTTCCTCTTCCAGTTTTTTGAAAACCTCATCAATGTGGCTCCAGTCAAAACCCACCCTGGCCGCCTTTTCCGCAATCCTGTGGGCCCTTAGCAAGGCAGGCATATGACAGGGAACGCCTTCTAAAACAGATTTTTTGCCCTTCTCTTTCTTTTCATCGATCTTGATGGAGGCCCAGCTTTTAACGACCTCTTCCGACGTATTACTCGTCTCCTCTCCGAAAACATGAGGATGACGTCTCACCAGCTTTTCCGAAATGGCGGCAATTACATCATCAATCTTGAAATCCCCCGCCTCGTCAGAAAGCTCCGACAGAAAAACGACCTGTAATAAGAGGTCACCCAACTCTTCCTTAAGCTCTGAAATATCACCTTCATCGATTGCCTCAACCACTTCGTAGGCCTCTTCAATAACGTATGGCTTAAGGCTTTCCTTACTCTGTTCCCTGTCCCAGGGGCAACCATCGGGACCTCTTAACCGTTTCATAATTTTAACAAGGCCCTCAAAGCCTTTGAATTCTTCCGTCATAGATTAAGCTCCTAAATTTTCAATATTTTAATTAGACACTGATCCCGTATCACAAGGGACGGGATAAATTTTCACAGATTGATTATGATTTAAAATGATTAAGCAATATTGTAACTATTCAGCAACCCTATTTCCCCCGCTTTAGAAAAGGGGGGCAAGGGGCATAGCTGTCAGGCTAAGGCCTAATGCTATAAATATAGGCATTTTATTTGTTCTTTTTATAAATATTGAGCTGCCAGGGTTTAAAACCCTGAATTTTAAAAAAACGTTAAACAACCACCCCTTAATCCCCTCCTTATCAAGGAGGGGAGATGTGATTATTTGTAGGGGGATTTGATAATATTCAATTCTTAACGTTAAAATCCCCCTCATTCCCCCTTTTTCAAAGGGGGAGGCATTATTATGCGTCCAATATCTCTTTTATGATTTCCAAATAAAAAGGCCACTTTCCAGTGGCCTCTATCTTATCGAATTAAGTGTTTCTCAACTCAGTCGAGCCTGTAATTGGGCGCTTCTTTTGTAATGGTCACGTCATGAACATGGCTCTCTTTCAATCCCGCCTGCGAAATTCGGACAAAGGAAGCCTTTTTCCTCAACGCTTCAATATCCTTGCATCCTGTATAACCCATTCCGGCTCTGAGTCCACCGATTAGCTGGTGGATAGTTGAAGACATAGGCCCTCTGTAGGGCACTCTTCCTTCAATCCCTTCGGGAACAAGCTTGATATCGCTATCGACTTCATCCTGGAAATAACGGTCTTTGCTTCCCGCTTTCATGGCGCCTACAGACCCCATTCCCCGGTAAACTTTGTAACTTCTCCCCTGCAGTAACACCGTTTCACCGGGACTTTCATCCGTTCCGGCAAAAAGACTGCCTATCATAACAAGATTGGCCCCACCTGCAATGGCCTTGGCAATATCACCTGAAAATTTGATACCACCATCGGCAATAACAGGGATACCTTCCTTTTCAGCAACGCTGACACAATCCATAATGGCCGTTAACTGGGGTACGCCAACACCGGCCACAATTCTTGTTGTACAGATGGAGCCCGGCCCGATTCCAACCTTGATAGCGTCGGCGCCTGCCTTAATGAGGTCCATAGCCGCTTCAGCAGTCGCAATATTGCCTGCAATCAGGTTGCAATCAGGGAAATTAAGCTTAATCTCCTTTACAGACTCAATGACGCCCTTCGAATGTCCATGGGCCGTATCGACGGCTATTACGTCAGCCCCCGCTTTTAGGAGCGCCTCTACCCTTTCATCCCTGTCGTCACCAACACCAACGGCAGCCCCCACTCTCAGCCTGCCAAAGGAATCCTTGCAGGCATTAGGATACTTAATGCTTTTTTCTATGTCTTTAATGGTGATAAGACCTCTTAAGCGGTAGCCGTCATCGACAACAAGCAGCTTTTCAATCCTGTGCTTATGGAGAATGGCTTTGGATTCTTCAAGGGTCGTTCCCTCGGGAACCGTTACGAGCCCCTCTTTGGTCATTACATCGGATACTTTCTGGTAGAGGTTTTTCTCGAACCTTAAATCCCTGTTAGTCAAAATACCGACGAGCTTTCCCTTATCAGTAACGGGAATCCCCGATATTTTGTACTTCTTCATAATATCGAGCGCTTCATAAATATGCTGCGAAGGCCCTATGGTAATAGGATCGACAATCATGCCGCTTTCCGATTTCTTTACCTTATCCACTTCCTGGGCATGTTCTTCAATGCTCAGGTTTTTATGAATGATACCCAGTCCCCCCTCCTGGGCAACGGCAATAGCAGCCGATGCCTCAGTAACGGAATCCATTGCGGCGCTGATAATGGGAATGTTAAGTTTTATTTTTTTGGTAAGAAAAGTAGATGTATCGGCATCCTTTGGCAGCACGTCCGATTTAGCCGGCTGGAGAAGAACGTCATCAAAAGTCAAACCAGTTCTCATACTGTCGTCGCTCATAAAAAATTACTGTGCCCTCTCATTAATTTATGTAAAAAAAGGGACACTTCTCAGTCGAGAAGTTCCCTTATTTCCTGAAGCCCTTTTTTGACTGCAAAAAGTTCTTCCTCAAAATTTTGCTTACTTTTTACAGTCTCTTCATTGTCTCTGCTGTCAACCTTCTTCTTTGCCCCGGCAATGGTGTAGTTTTCCTGGTAAAGAAGTTTTTTGATGTATATGATAGTCTCTATGTCGTTTCTCGTATAAAGTCTCTGATTTCCACTGTCTTTACGGGGAGAAAGGGCCCTGAACTCAGATTCCCAAAACCGCAGCACATGAGGCTCAAGGCCTGTAATTTTGCTTACCTCGCCAATTTTAAAGTATTTCTTTTCCGGAATGGGTAAAGTAATCTGCAATGCTTTCCCGTACCAACGAATTTAGAATTAATCACACAGCGCCTTGCTATACAAAACAGGCTTCAATCGCTGAAAAACACCTATTGCGGCGGCTGAGTTAAAGTAATTCCTTAAAAAAAGTCAGGAATTAATGAGGTCCTTGAGAACGTTGCTCGGCTTAAAAGTAATAACCTTCCTGGCAGAAATTTCAATCTCTTCACCTGTCTGAGGATTTCTGCCTCTGCGCGTCTTTTTCTGCCTTACCATAAAGTTTCCGAAACCGGAAACCTTTACGTTTTCACCCTCTTCCAGTGTTTCTTTTATGATATCAAAAATGGATTGAACTACCTTTGCCGTCTCTTTTTTCGAGATACCTACTTTTTCATATGTATTCTCAATGATGTCAGCCTTTGTCATTTAAATACCTCCTTTTACATTTAACTAAGGTTAATTGATTATGACAAAACATCTAAACTCCTGAATAAGTTTCAAATCAAACTACCTGACCGTCGCTCCAACCTTTTCCACCACTGCAGAAAGGATTGATTGATGAAGTCCGTTTACCTCTTCATCGGTAAGCGTCCCTTCAAGGGAGCGGTATCTAATGCGGATACCGAGACTCTTCTTTCCCTCTTCTATACCCTTGCCTTCATACCGGTCAAATGCCTCTACCTTTTCAACGAAGGGCGTCTTGAGGGCATTAATATGCCCCAATATTTCATGAAGCGTAATCCCTTTTCCTACGAGGAGGGCCATATCCCTCTCGACAAAAGGATAGGTCGCAATATCAGCAAATGCTATTTTATTTGATATACCGGGGCTTAACAGTTGTTCAAGATCCACATCAAACAGATAGACAGGCTGCGTAATTTCATAGCCTTCTCTCACATCCGGATGAACCTCGCCAATAAATCCTATTTCTGTGCCGCCGGAAGAAATCTCTGCGCCCTTTCCCGGATGTAAGTAGCTAATATGAGAACAGTTGTTAAAAGTATATTCCTTGATATTGAGTAAATCAAGAAGATTTTCCACAATACCTTTAAGATAAAAGATATCTTTTTCCTCTTTCCACAATAAAGGCTCTTTCGAACCCGTAATGAGGGCCGTCAATCTGTAACCTTCCTCCGGCCCTTTTTCTTCATCCAGAAACACTTTGCCTGATTCAAAAAGCTGAAGATCCCTGTTTTGCTTTTTTATATTGAAAGCGAGCCTCTTTAGCAATCCTGCAATAAGCGTCGATTTCATAAGTGATAAATCTTCAGAGATGGGATTGAGAAGTTTAATTCGCTTTCTTAAGGGATCCTTTTCTGCCAGGGCCAGCTTATCCATCTCCATTGGCGCTTCAAATGAATAGTTGACAACTTCATTAAAACCGGAATCAGCCATGAAGCGCTTTACAGGATAAATACCTGACCTCCAGCTGCCTGCTGATCTTTCCGGGATGGAACCTGAGAGCGGTTCCACAGGAATGGCGGCATATCCCTTGAGCCTGGCCACCTCCTCAACAAGGTCGATCTCTCTCTCAATATCTACCCTGTACGAGGGAGGAACAATCCTGTAACTGTCACCGTTACCGGAAACATCCATATTAAGGGCCTTTAAGCAGGCGAGCGATTCTTCGGCAGAAATATCCATGCCGAGAAGCTTACTGCAACGGCCCGGCCTGAAGAGAATCTCTTTCTTTTCATAGGGACGGGGATAATTGTCGATAGCGCCACTTAAAATTTCACCTCCCGAGAGTTCGGCCATGAGCATAGCTGCCCTGTCAATGGCATTAAGAACGCCCTCCACATCAGTCCCTCTTTCAAAGCGATGCGATGACTCACTGTGCAACCCTGTTTTACGAACACTTTTTCTTACTGCCGAGGTATGAAAATGGGCGCTTTCCAATAATATTGTCGTCGAGCTATCGCTGACGGAAGATCCCAGTCCTCCCATAACGCCTGCCAGAGCAAGCGGTTTTTTACCGTCACAAATTAGAAGTTCTTCATTATCAAGAATTCTCTCTACTTCATCGAGTGTAACCAGTTTTTCCCCTTTTTTGGCCTTTCTTACAATGATCTCCCCCTCCTCTACCCTGGCAAGATCAAAGGCATGAAGCGGCTGGCCCAGTTCCAGCATAACAAAGTTTGTTACATCGACTGCGTTGTTAATAGGCCTCACACCGGCCTCTTCCAACCTTTTTCTAAGCCATAACGGTGATTTGCCGATTTTCACACCTTTTAATACCCTGGCTGAATAGCGGCTGCAAAGATCGGGCGCTTCAATCCTTACCGACACATGAGAGCTGCACTTTTCTTTTGATTCTCTAAAGGAAATTTCCGGTAAGTGAGCCTTCCTGCCTGTCAGGGCTGAAAGCTCTCTGGCAAATCCAATGAGGCTGAGACAATCTGAACGGTTCGGTGTAAGGCCGATTTCAAAGATGGAATTATTGCAAAGAGAATGACCCTCTCCTTTTGGACCTCCACCGGCATTGATATTCACCTTTGGATTAAGCTTAGAAATAACCTCTTCCATATCTCTGCCTGGCTTGGTATCATCGGGGAGAATCATAACGGCAGAGCCGTCCTCGGAAAGTCCCAACTCCTTTTCAGAACAAAACATGCCTGAAGAGTTGAGCCCCCGCACCTTTGCTTCCCTTATTACCCTGCCATCAGGAAGTTTACATCCGGGCAGTGCAAGAGGAACCATGTCTCCTTCCCTGACAGAAGGATCACCACAAACAATGGCGTACTCCTCCTTGCCTGTTTCAGCCGTACAGGTAAGCAGCTTTTCACTGTCAGGGTGCTTCTTAATCTTACCGACCCTGGCAGCAACAACACCCTTTACATTGATAGACTGATAATCGATACCCTCGACCTCAAGTCCGGCCCCGGTGAGCAATTCAGCTACCTGCACAGGGTCGAGGTCTACTTCGATGTAATCATTCAACCATTCAAGACTGATTTTCATATTATTTCTATATTGAAATTATTATTGACTAGAATTGATTCAGGAAACGAACGTCATTTTCAAAAAACATTCTTAAATCCTTGATGCCGTATTTAAGCATGGCAATACGTTCCACACCCATACCAAAAGCAAACCCTGTATATAGATCAGGATCATAACCAACGGCTTTAAACACCTCCGGATCGATCATTCCAGCACCCAGAATTTCGAGCCAGCCCGTCTCCTTGCAAACCCTGCAACCGTCGCCACGACAAATAACACACTCAATGTCGACCTCAGCGCTGGGTTCGGTAAAAGGAAAGAAACTGGGCCGAAATCTCAGGTTGACATGGCTGCCGAACATTTTATGAACGAAGGCCGTTAGCAGTCCCTTCAATTGAGCAAAGGACACGTTTTTATCGACAACAAAACCCTCAACCTGGTGAAACATGGGCGTATGAGTAACGTCTGAGTCACACCGGTAGACCGTGCCGGGAGCAATAATCCTCATGGGAGGCTCATATTTCTCCATGGTCCTTATCTGTACGGGTGATGTATGGGTCCTTAAAAGCAGGTCTTCCGAAACATAAAAAGTATCCTGCATTTCTCTTGCGGGGTGGTCTTTGGGAATATTAAGGGCTTCGAAATTGTAGTAATCCGTCTCTATGTCGGGACCTTCCTCTACAGTAAAACCCAGAGGAATAAGAGCGGCACAGATCTCTTCCAGTATGGTCGTTACAGGATGAAGAGAACCGACGGAAACTCTCCTGCCCGGAAGTGTCAGGTCAACACCTTCCGACTGAATCTTTTTCTCTGTTGCAGCCCGGGAAATGTGGGCAAACTTTTGAGATAAAACTTCTTCAATTTCTGCTTTTATCTCGTTTGCCCGTTTTCCGAGTTGAGGACGCTCTTTGGCGTCCAGTGAGCCTACCTTTTTCAGGATATGGCTGATTTTCCCTTTTTTACCGAGATAGCCAACCCTGATTTTTTCCAGGCCCTCTTCCGAACGGGAACCTTCGATTGCTTCTTCCGCCTCTGCTTTAAAAGCATCAAGACTGTCTAGGAGCTCACCAAGCATAGGGAATCAGGCTTTGAGAGCACCTTTGGCTACGTCTGAAACAGCCGTAAAGCCTTTGGGATCTGAAACAGCCATCTCTGCCAGAATTTTCCTATCGAGAGATACGGCCGCTTTTTTCAGTCCATTTATAAGCCTGCTGTATGAAATACCATTCATCCTGGCTGCCGCATTAATCCTGGCAATCCAGAGCTTTCTGAAGTCCCTTTTCTTAAGTTTTCTTCCTGTATATGCATAGGAGAGCGCCTTGTCAACAGCTTCTGTTGCTGTCCTGAAAAGCTTGCTCCTTGCCCCCCTGTAACCCTTGGCGAGTTTAAGTACCTTGTTTCTTCTTCTTCTGGCCTTAACACCTCTTTTAGTTCTTGCCATTTTTTAACGTGCTCCTTCTTTACTAATTGATATTGTTCCGGCGATTAGACTTTTTTTATTAAACAAATCGTAAAAATTTCTTACGCGTAAGGTATCAACCTGGAAATGGATTTTTTATCGCTCTCTGCAACAAGTCCATCATGTCCAAGCTGTCTTTTCCTTTTTTGTGCCTTTTTGGTAAGAATGTGATTGGTATTGGCCTTTTGTCTTTTGATCTTGCCTGTACCGGTCACTTTGAATCTCTTGGCTGTTCCTCTGTTCGTCTTCATTTTCGGCATTGCTTCTTTCCTCCAGCGTTAAATTACTTGTTATTACTCGTCTTTTTGGGCGCAAGGATCATGAACATGTTACGTCCTTCAACCTTGGGAAGGAATTCCACAACGGCATCCTCTTTCACCTCTTCGGAAACCCTGCTCAGTATCTGTCTCCCCTTATCCATATAGGCCATCTCTCTCCCCCTGAAGATGACACTTATTTTGACCTTATTACCTTCAGCCAGAAACTGCTTGGCATGTTTTAACTTAAATTTGTAATCGTGTTCATCAATCTTTGGTCTGATTTTTATTTCTTTCAATATAACAACGGCTTGTTTTTTCTTCGCTTCATGAGCTTTTTTGCTCATTTCATACTTGTACTTGCCGTAGTCCATTATCTTACAGACAGGCGGGTCGGCCCCCGGCGCAATCTCAACCAGATCAAGTCCCCGGTCTTTGGCTTGTTCAAGCGCCTTATCAACAGAAATTATGCCAAGCTGGTTACCTTCATCATCAATTGCTCTGACCTCCCTGGCCCTGATGTCTTCGTTAACTCTTACCTTGTCCTTATTGTCTGCTGCTCTTCCTCGTTTAATTATGGCCTGCCTCCTGTTTTAAATTAATGTTTTAAATACTAATATTGCATTCTTTTTTCAGCAAATCAACAAAAGATTGGGGAGTCATAGCACTTAGCGACTCACCTGACCTCGATCTTGGCGAAATAGTGCCCCCTTCAACCTCTTTATCGCCGATAACGATCATATATGGAATCTTCTGCAGTTGGGCTTCCCTGATCTTGAAGCCGAGCTTTTCATTCCTGTAATCACCTTCCACCCTCATGCCTTCGCTTCTCAGTTTTTCCTCAACCTCTTTGGCATAATCCATTTGCTTGTCCGTAATATTAATTATCACTGCCTGAACAGGTGCAAGCCAGGTTGGAAAAGCGCCGGCAAAGTGCTCCGTCAATATACCGATAAATCTTTCAATAGATCCGAGAATGACCCTGTGGATCATAACAGGCCTGTGCTTCTCACCATCCTTACCGATATAGGAGAGATCAAATCTCTCGGGGAGGGTAAAATCACACTGGATTGTTGCACATTGCCATTCTCTTTCAAGACAATCCCGAAGCTTAACATCTATCTTGGGGCCGTAAAAAGCGCCGTCACCTTCATTAAGATCATATTCGAGGCCCAGATCGTCGAGGGTTTTCATGAGCGCCCCTGTGGCCCTCTCCCAGTCTTCATCTGAACCGATCGATTTTTCAGGCCGTGTACTTACCTCCATCTTGTATGGAAAGCCGAAAATATCCATGATATGGCTTATAAATTCGATAACACCTCTGATCTCATCATTGAGCTGTTCGGGTGTACAGAGAAGATGGGCGTCATCCTGGGTAAAACCCCGAACCCTCAAAAGACCGTGCAGCACACCTGACTTTTCGTGGCGATGTACGGTACCGAGTTCAAAATACCTGAGAGGAAGATCCCTGTAACTCCTCACCCTGGAGGCATAAATAATCATATGAGCCAGGCAATTCATGGGCTTTACGCCGTAACCTATACCCTCAACATCGGTAAAATACATATTTTCCCGATAGTTTTCATAGTGGCCCGACTTCTTCCAGAGATCTGTTCTTAGTAACTGCGGCCCCTGAACAATATGATAGCCACGTTTGATATGTTCTTTGCGCTCAAACTCTTCAAGCAGATATTTAAGCATGGCCCCCTTGGGATGATAAATAACCATTCCGGCGCCTGCTTCTTCGTTTATTTCAAAGAGATCCAGGTCTTTGCCGACACGTCTGTGGTCTCTCTTTTTTGCCTCTTCCAGCCTGTTCAGGTAGGCTTTAAGCTCTTTTTCCGTAGAGAAAGCCGTGGCATAAATCCTCTGAAGCATGGGTTTGCTTTCATCACCCCTCCAGTAGGCGCCTGCCACGCTGAGAAGTTTAAATACGCCCGCCTTTCCTGTCGACGGAAGGTGCGGCCCCCTGCAAAGATCAACCCACTCACCCTGCCTGTAGAGAGAAACCTTATCATCGGCAACGGAATTAATGAGTTCAACCTTATAGGATTCTCCCATTTTCTCAAAGAGCCTGACCGCCTCATCCTTTGAGACAATTTCCCTCTCTATGGGAAGATCTCTTTTAACGATCTGAGCCATTTTCGCTTCGATCTTTTCAAAATCTTCCGGCGTAAACTGACCGTCAAAATCAAAATCGTAATAAAACCCGTTATCGATAACCGGTCCTATAGTCACATGAGCATCGCCATAGAGCTCCTGAACGGCCTGGGCCATAATGTGAGAAGAAGAATGACGGTATATTTCAAGGCCTTCCTCACTCTTGACGGTAATAATCTCAATGGAAGCATCTTCTTCGATGGCCGTCGAAAGATCGACGAGATCACCGTTAAGCTTTCCCGCTATAGCATCTTTACCCAGCCTGTTCCCTATTGAGTAAGCAAATTCACCAACAGTAGAGCCTTTTGCGGCTTCTCTCGATGAACCATCGGGTAATGTAAGATTTACTGATTCCAAAACTTTTACTTCCAAAACTTAACTAAAAACTCCAAAAAGAGAATGTAAAAAAGAGGCATCGCATGGCATTTGCACGATGCCCCTTTGTGTCGTATAAATCTTAAATTGACGGTTGATACGACACCAGATTCATGGTAGGCGCGGGCGGTTTCGAACCGCCGACCTCTACCGTGTCAGGGTAGCGCTCTCCCCCTGAGCTACGCGCCTTCAAATCCTTTATTTTCTTCTATTTACCTTTGTCAAATAAACGAAAAGCCTCAAACGCTTTCACCTTCATAAACCAAAGCAAGGCAAAAGTGATTCAGGCAATGGCTGATTGTAACACAACCCGCGATTCTGTCAAGGAAAATTATCATTTTTTACAGCAATTTAAAGGGAAAAATGTCTATATTGATAGAGATTAATAATTATTTCCTCCGCCCACCACTGCCGCCGCGTCCCCGGTAGCCTCCCTTGCCGTAGCCACCTCCTCCGGGCCTTTTGTTTCCACCATATCTCTTCTGACCCCCGTATTGCTTCCGGCCGCCATACTGTGATTTAAACCTGTGCATCATTTTCTCAACGGCGCCACTGCTGAAACCTATCCTGTTGGGCCCCGCCACCTTCTGGTCATCAAGAAGCAGGGAAAGGGCCTTGCAAGCGAGACTGGTTACATCCATCTCTCCAGAGAGGCCTTGAACCATATCCAGAATCTCATCATCAAAATCCCTGTCTTTAAGCCTGGCAAAGAGATCATCCATATAATTCTGTTTGACTTCATGAATAGAGGGAACCTCCCTGTACTTGATAGGGGCGCCGGAAACCTTCATGATGCGACTAAGTTCCTTAAATTCCAGCGGCGTCACAAGCGTTATGGCCACCCCTTTTTTACCTGCACGCCCAGTACGTCCTATGCGATGAATGTAGCTCTCAGGATTAAAGGGTATGTGATAGTTAAAGACATGAGTAACGTCAGTAATGTCAAGTCCCCTGGCGGCAACGTCTGTGGCAACAAGCATATCGGACTGACCTTTCTTGAAACTGGCTATCGTTTCGTTACGCTGGCGCTGCTCCATATCACCGTGCAGGGCACGGGCTGAATAGCCGCGGGAAACGAGAACGGTGGAAAGATTGTCAGCCTCCCTCTTGGTCCGGCAAAATACAATGGACTTGCCCGGTGACTCCGTATCAATAAGACGAACCATGGCCTCTTCACGCTCACGCTCTTCAATAACGTAATAATGCTGGGCAATATCGACGTTTGTCGTTACCTCTTTAGGCGTTACATCGATAGAAACAGGAGTTTTGAGAATCTTATTGGCCAGCTTTCTAATGGCCGGCGGCATGGTTGCCGAGAAAAGAAGGGTCTGCCTCTCTTCGGGGAGAAACTTGAATATTGCCTCGATATCTTCCAAAAACCCCATATCGAGCATTTCATCGGCTTCATCGAGAACGACGACGGAAGGTGCAAAATTTCTGAATCTCTTTGACCTTAAGTGATCGAGCAATCTTCCCGGTGTAGCCGTTACGACATTTGCCCCCCTCTGGATCATTTCCACCTGTCTCGATATGGATTGCCCACCATATACGGCAACGGTCTTCACCCCTGCATAGCGGCCCAGCCTGAACATCTCTTCACTCACCTGAGAAGCGAGCTCTCTTGTAGGTGCAATAATGAGAATCTCAACACCGCGCCCTCCCTTAATATTGTTCATAGAAGGAAGACCAAAGGCCGCTGTTTTGCCCGTTCCTGTCTGGGCCCGGGCAATGACATCACTCCCCTTCATAACAATAGGAATAGCCTGCTCCTGAATAGGGCTTGGCATCCTGAAACCGGCCTCCCTCACTCCTTTGGCTATATCCTTTTTAAAACCGAATGTATCAAAATTCACCTGTACATCATTATTATCAGTTGTCATTATTCCTCTGTATTTAAATTAATTTTTATAGAATGCCGCAAGGGAAAAGAATCTGCCACAGGGACAAATCCCAACCATATAACGACCCCATATTGAATGGGTAACCACTTTTCTTTTAACCTGGAAACAGCTGTTGAACATGGTTTCCAGATTTATGGACGAAGTGGCATTTTTTCCCGGAAAAGGCCTGAAGAAACTTCTTTCAGATTGAGCAGAAATTGATTGCAGAAATGAAGGAAAGTTTAAACCACTTTGTCTCTATATAAAACTACGCCCTGCCTGCATTGCAGGCAGGGAAATCACTCGAACATCACTCCTTGTTACGAGGCCTCTTATTGGCCTGAAGGACTTTCTTTCTTAGCCTCATCGAATTGGGTGTTATCTCCAGAAGTTCATCTTCCTTAATAAAATCGATGGCCTCCTCAAGGCTAAGAAGTTTTGGAGGAATGAGTTGCAGTGACTCGTCAGAACCGGATGCTCGCATATTGGTGAGTTTCTTTTCCTTAATAACATTAACGTCAAGATCATTATCCCTGGAATTTTCACCAATAATCATTCCCTCATAAACCTCGGTCCCTTCTTTGACGAAAAGGATACCTCTCGGCTGGAGGTGAAAAAGAGCATACATGGTCGTTTTACCGGGACGGTCTGCAACGAGAGTACCGGTATTTCTTTTTGTCATAGGTCCATGCCACGGTTTATAGCCGTCAAAAAGATGATTCATGAGTCCTGTTCCTCTTGTATCTGTCAGAAACTGGGATCTGAAAGCGATGAGCCCCCGTGAAGGGATGCTGAATTCGAGGCTCACCCTGCCATGACCACCGTTTTGCATATTGCGCATCTTACCCTTTCTCTCACCGGCAAGCTGTGTTACGGCGCCTACGTACTCTTCGGGAACATCAATAACCAGCAATTCCATGGGCTCATGAAGAGTACCGTTAATCTCTTTGGTAATGGTCTCAGGCATAGCAACAGAGAGTTCATAACCCTCTCTCCTCATCATCTCGATGAGAATGGCAAGTTGCAGTTCTCCCCTCCCCATGACTTTAAAAGAATCGGTACCGTCGAAATCAACTTTAATGGAAACATTGTAGAGAAGTTCCTTCTCCAGTCTGTCCCTTAAGTTTCTCGACGTGACCAGTTTTCCGTCCCTGCCTGATAAGGGGGATGTATTAATGGAAAAAACCATGGAAATCGTCGGCTCATCAACCTGGATCCGAGGCAAAGGTAAAGGCTTTTCAATATCCGTAACGGTATCACCGATATTAATTCCCTCGATACCTGCAAGAAGAACAATATCACCGGCCGACGCTTTCTTCACTTCCTTACGGCCAAGACCATGGAATTTGTAGAGTGAGGTGATCTTTTTTCTCTCCGGTTCACCACCACTCCCTATAAGAGCCACATTATCTCCAACGGAAACAGTACCGGAGAATATCCTTCCAATAGCAAGTCTCCCTAGAAAGTCATCGTAATCAATGTTCGTAATAAGAAGTTGAGCTATTCCGTCCACCTCGCCCGTAGGTCCCGGAATAGTTTTAAGTATAAGATCAAAGAGGGGCCTTAAATCGGCAGACTCTTCTTCAAGTTCGTTTTTGGCAATACCATCCCTGGCAATGGTATAAATGATGGGAAACTCAAGCTGATCCTCATCTGCATCGAGGTCGATAAACATATCATAAACTTCGTTGAGTACTTCCTGTATCCTCGAATCAGGCCTGTCAATCTTGTTAACAACGAGGATGGGTACCAATTTCAGTTCGAGCGCCTTTTTGAGTACAAAACGTGTCTGCGGCAAGGGGCCCTCTGAAGCATCGACGAGGAGCAGCACGCCATCGACCATTTTGAGGGTTCTCTCTACCTCACCACCGAAGTCAGCATGGCCCGGCGTATCAACGATGTTGATAGTAGTACCTTCATAATCAATGGCCGTACTCTTGGCAGCGATAGTAATACCACGTTCTTTTTCAAGATCAATATTATCCATCACCCTTTCATCGACTTTTTCGTTGGCCCTGAAGGTGCCGGCCTGCTTAAGCATGGCATCGACAAGAGTTGTTTTACCATGGTCAACATGGGCTACAATCGCTATATTTCTAAGATCTTCGCGTATCATAAACATTCCTGAATTTAAGTATTTTAATTTGAGAAAATGAACTGTAAGGTTTTGCAGATGGGGAGGAATAAATCTCTTCGAAAGAAAATACCGCCTTGAATCCTTCTTTAAAACACTACTAAAAAAGGGAATTATAACATAATCAAACAAAATTAGACACAAGAAAATCTTTTGAGATGGGTCAGCGGGCTCATGCTTCGACAAGCTCAGCATGACAAAGTTTGAAACAGCATTTATAAAATGTCACCCTGAGCTTGTCGAAGGGGAATTTATATACGCCAATCATCCAGCTAACTTCTCATTTCTCTTGACAATTTCTTAATATTACTGTTATTTTAGCCGTTTCTTTTTACCAAATTTCTATCAGGAGGATTTATAAAGAATGAACATTTATTACGACAAGGACGCCGACCTTGAAATTATCAGATCGAAAAAGGTTGCCATTATCGGTTATGGAAGCCAGGGTCATGCCCATGCAAACAACCTGAAAGATAGCGGCGTCGATGTAGTCGTTGGACTTAAAGAAGGCAGCCCATCCAAGAAAAAGGCCGAGAACTCGGGGCTTAAAGTAATGACCACTACTGAAGCCGCAGGATGGGCCGATCTTGTTATGATCCTTACGCCCGATGAATTTCATGCATCCATGTATGGTGAGCAGATCGAGCCAAACCTTAAAAAAGGGAGCGTACTCGCCTTTGCTCATGGATTCAGCATCCTTTACAACCAGGTTGTACCAAGGGAAGATCTTGACGTCATCATGGTTGCTCCAAAAGCACCCGGACATACCGTAAGAAGCGAGTTTGTAAGGGGCGGCGGAATCCCCGACCTCATCGCTATCCATCAGGATGCTTCAGGCAAAGCAAAAAACATCGCCCTTTCCTATGCCTCAGCCATTGGCGGCGGACGTACCGGCATTATTGAAACTACCTTTAAGGATGAAACTGAAACGGATCTCTTCGGTGAGCAGGCCGTTCTCTGTGGTGGCGCAGTCGAGCTTGTCAAGGCCGGTTTTGAAACGCTTGTCGATGCAGGTTATGCCCCTGAAATGGCCTACTTTGAGTGCCTCCATGAACTCAAGCTTATCGTTGACCTCATGTATGAGGGCGGTATTGCTAATATGAACTACTCTATCTCCAACAATGCCGAGTACGGCGAATATGTTACAGGCCCGAAAGTCATCAACGATGAAAGCCGCTATGCCATGGAAGAGGCGCTCCACAACATCCAGACTGGCGAATATGCCAAGCGTTTCATTCTCGAAGGACAAACGAACTATCCTGAAATGACGGCAAGGAGAAGGCTTAACGCGGCTCACCCCATCGAAGAAGTGGGAGCAAAGCTGAGAAGTATGATGCCCTGGATACAAAAAATCGTAGATAAAGATAAGAACTAATACTCTATGGATAGCAGGGAAAAGAACCGATCTACCATCTTCGCCGTTGAAGGACGTCCCTTTTACGGGACGCTTATTGCTGTTACCGTTATCGTTGCCATTGGCCAGTGCGCATGGTGGACACTATTGCTGGGCGGACTGACGGCCTTTGTCATGTACTTTTTCAGAAATCCTGAAAGGACCATCCCTGCTGACGAGGGCGCCGTCATCGCACCGGCAGACGGTAGAATAGTCCAGAGAAGGCATGTGCAGGAAGATGAATTTATTGGCGGCGAAGCAATTAAGGTAAGTGTTTTCATGAACGTATTTAATGTTCATGTCAACAGGTCGCCTTACAAGGGAACAGTAAAAAAAGTCGTCTATCACCATGGCAAGTTTCTTAATGCCAGCCTTGACAAAGCCTCCGAGCATAACGAAAGAAACGGTGTGCTTATGGAGACAGACAATGGGAAGAAGCTTCTCTTTGTTCAGATTGCCGGCCTTGTTGCAAGAAGGATTGTATGCTATGTTTCAGAAGGGGATAAACTGGAAAAGGGCGAACGCTTCGGACTCATCCGTTTTGGTTCCAGGGTAGATGTATATTTTCCTCCTGATTCTAAAATTGAAGTCAACCTGGGCGATAAAGTTGTTGCAGGGGAGACGATACTTGGCTATATTGATTAATCATGGGCCATAAGCTTTCAAGAGACAACATGAAGAAGGGAATTTATATCCTTCCCAACCTCTTTACGACGGGAGCTCTTTTTTTCGGATTTTATTCCGTCGTCTCTTCCTATAATGGTGATTATAAATGGGCAGCCATTTCCATCGTCATATCAGCTATATTCGATACACTCGATGGGAAAGTAGCCCGATTGACGGGAACAACAAGCAAGTTTGGTGTTGAATACGACTCACTTGCTGACCTTATCTCCTTCGGCATGGCGCCTGCCTTTCTTGCCTATACCTGGGCTCTTATCCCCTTTGGAAGATACGGATGGCTTGCGGCCTTCCTCTATCTGACATGTGCAGCGCTCAGACTGGCACGTTTTAACGTTCAGGTAGAAACGGTAGAGAAAACACGTTTTAAAGGTGTTCCTTCACCTGCCGCGGCAGGCATGATCGCCATTACAGTGCTGCTTTCCTACCACCTTGGAGGTATAGGAAGTACAAAGCATTTCACCATATTGCTTATGGTTTACTTCCTCGCCTTTTTGATGGTATCTAACGTTACTTACAGGAGCTTTAAAGAACTGGAGTTTTCCAAACGGCAGCCTTTCAGTCTCCTCGTCGTTGCAGTGCTTCTTTTGATACTCATCATTGCCGAACCGCAGGTCATGCTTTTTACCATCGGTGTAATCTACCTCATATCCGGCCCAGTAGAACTCATGCTTAACCTTGCAAAACGTAAAGCCAGAGATTCCAAGCTGTCTGAAACCAAGAAAAAAGACACCGGAATCTGACCGCAGTCTGTTCAGAAAATTCCAACAATATAATTCTCTATTTTTTGGAAATCCACAATGAAAAAAAGAATTAAAATATTTGACACCACACTGAGAGACGGCGAGCAATCTCCCGGCGCCAGTATGAATATAGACGAAAAAGTTCGTGTCGCCCACCAGCTTGAAAAGTTGAATGTTGATATTATCGAAGCAGGCTTCCCTATTGCTTCTGAAGGTGATTTTGAGGCGGTTAAAAAGGTAGCAGAGACAATAAAAAGTTGTCACGTTGCAGGGCTTGCGAGAGCAAATAATAAGGACATAGACAGGGCCTGGGAGGCACTTAAAGGTGCAAAGCATCCGAGAATCCATACCTTCATTGCCACTTCCGATATTCACCTCAAATATAAACTCAAAAAAAGCAGGGACCAAGTCCTTGAAGCGGCAGTTGCTGCTGTAAAGCATGCCAAAAGTTATACTGATAACGTGGAATTTTCAGCCGAAGACGCTGTAAGGAGTGATGTCGATTATCTTTGCAAAGTCGTTGAGGCTGTAATCGATGCAGGGGCAACGACTGTTAACATTCCCGATACCGTAGGATATGCCATACCTACCGAGTTCGGCAAACTTATCAAAACACTCCATGAACGAGTTCCTAATGTGGACAAAGCCGTTATCAGCGTCCACTGCCATAATGATTTAGGACTTGCCGTTGCCAACTCTCTGGCAGCCATAGAAAACGGCGCTGGTCAGGTAGAGTGTACCATTAACGGCATTGGTGAAAGGGCCGGCAATGCATCCCTCGAAGAAATCGTCATGGCTATTCGTACAAGGAGTGACCTTCTCGGTTTTGAAACGGGTATCGATACCTCCAACCTCTATCCCGCCAGCAGGCTCATTACCCATATTACAGGTATGGTAGTACAGCCTAACAAAGCCATAGTAGGCGCTAATGCCTTTGCCCACGAAGCTGGTATCCACCAGGATGGCGTACTTAAGGAAAAAAGTACTTACGAAATTATGACACCCGAATCTGTCGGTGTTTCTCAAAACCTGCTTGTACTTGGCAAACATTCAGGCAGGCATGCATTCAGGGAAAGAATTAAAGACCTTGGTTATGAACTGGACGATGAAAATCTCGACAAGGCCTTCTCAAGGTTTAAAAATCTTGCCGACAAGAAAAAAGAGATTTTTGATGAAGACCTTGATGCCATTATTGCTGATGAAGTCATCAGGATTGATGAAAAGTACAAGCTTGCCTATCTTAACGTAAGCAGCGGCACCGTCACCGTACCGACAGCAACGGTGCAGATGGAGATGAACGGTGATAAAATACAGGAAGCAGGTTTTGGCGTCGGACCTGTTGATGCTGTTTATGAAACCATCGCTAAAATTACAAAGACAAAAAGCAAACTTATCAGGTATTCAGTCAGTTCTGTTACGAGAGGAATGGATGCGCAAGGCGAGGTGACAGTCAGAGTGGAAGAAGGGGGCAAGACTGTTATTGGCCAGGGGGCTCATACGGACATTATTGTTGCAAGCGCCAAGGCCTACATAAATGCCCTTAATAAACTGGAATACAGGAAGAAGAAGGTCTGGACCGATCTACCCTGATTTATAGGGAGACTTTATGACAAAAAAAAGGGGCGCCTGTTAAGGGCGCCCCTTTTTTTGATTAATAGTACGATTATCGTCTATCACCTATAATTCTTAAAAGCATAAGGAAGAGATTTATAAAATCCAGATACAAGGTAAGCGCGCCGCGTATAGCCTCCTTCGTATCCTCTTCCGTTCCTTCATTACCAAGAATATTCATCTTGAGGATTTTCTGCGTATCATATGCAGTAAGACCCACAAAGACGAGAACTCCCAGGTAAGTAGTGGCCCAGTAAATGGCAGGGCTTTGCAGAAAAATATTGACTACCGACGCAATAATTATCCCTATAAGACCCATAAAAAAGAAACTGCCCCAGGATGTGAGGTCTTTCTTCGTTGTAGCGCCATAGAGAGACATGGCGCCGAAAGTTCCTGCTGAAACAATAAAGGCAGTAGCAATAGAGGACTGCGTATACACCATAAAGATGAATGATAAAGTAAGACCATTCAAAATTGAATAACCCCAGAAAACAGCGGCTGCTGTAGAGGCCTTCATCTTCATTACCCAGCCGGCAAGAGCACCAACCATAAGAAGTTCAACAATGATAAGTCCGAAAAATACCATCCTGTTTGAAAAAATAAGGCTGTTAATCGCTGAAACATTGGCCGCTGCATAGGCCACAACACCTGTAAGGAGCAAACCTCCCGCCATCCAGTTATAGACCCTTAAAAGAAATCTGGCCTGTTCCGACTGTACATCACTGACTGTTTTTGTATCCCTGTAACTAGTTTCTTGTACTTCCACTTTTAATTCCTCCGATAAAGGTTAATTATTTTTTTACGTTTACGACTTAATATCTCTTTACGAATTATAATAACGATAAGATAAAAAGTAAAGATTAACCGGAAAAATATGTCTCTATAATATAAATTCGAATCTGCAAAAAGAGTGAGAAGAAGACGGGATAATTAATCCTGTCCCCTATATTTGGATTGACTAAATGGGGTAAATTTTATACAATTGCTTACTCTTTTAGCCCCCGTAGCTCAGGTGGATAGAGCGCCGGTTTCCTAAACCGTAGGTCACACGTTCGAGTCGTGTCGGGGGCACCATTTAACCTCCTTTAAACCCGGATTTCCCCCTAACAGCACCCATCTCTCTTTTCATCCATATCAACCTTTTCACAATCTATTAGAAGATGCATTAATTGTCTTTCATCAAAGATAACTGTTTTCTTCTGTGAGAAAAAAAGATCCCCTCCTGGGTTAAGAGGGGATTTAAAATAGGAGAAAGGATTCGTAAGAAGAATCACCTTCGTTTCATTTTATAAAAACAACTACCGTGCCAAATAACGTGCGAACTGAAATAAAGTTGTGAAATAAACAACCAAGGCACTAAGTCATTGATTTATTAAATGTTTTTCTTTCTTACTGCAAAAAGTTTTAAAATCAAAGGAACACTATTCATTAATGGTATTAATATAACCAGCATAAATGACTGCCAGGCGGTTAATAAGCTACCAATTAACGAAATAATATTTACCATAGGAACATTATTTAACAAGCTGTATTAACGATTATTTCTGATGGATCCGACAATAAAAAGAATGATGCCTGAAAATAGAAAAAGTGTTGAAGTTTCAATGAGATGAAGACCACCACGCCAGGAAAGTAATAAATTCAAGCTTCCCAGGAAGGTAAGAACAGCGCCAAGGATGCGTGTTTTAACGCCTTTTTTTAATTCAACGTCTTCCACCGACCTTGCTCCTCATGGCTTCCATAATATCAGGAGTAATTACCTGGTAACCTTTGGTTCGCGCATAGCGTTCCAGCCCCTTTTTTACCATCTTGCGTAAAAATATGGGTACTTTTTCGAGACGTTCCTTTGCTTCCGGCGTCCAGCCAAGTTCTCCCTTATGAGGGAGTGCTATGCCACTTTCGGCCTTGTCCGGTTCATAATCACACCAGGGATCTTCACCCATTACATCCCCTGTGGCAGAAAGGGCCCTGGCACGGCAGCCACCGCAAACATCATTGTAGCGGCAATCACCGCATTTTCCATTATATTGAGGGGCCCTCATCTGCTTGAATATGGGCGACCTGTCCCAGATTTCCACTAGTGACTCTTTTTTAAGGTTACCACCGGATGTGGTCATATAGGGACATGGTGTCACATCCGCCTCAGGAGAGATCCTGAAATAACCACTACCGGCAATGCAGCCGCTGGTAGCGCCTTTCATAATGGATGAGTCCGGTGAATTCTGCTGCACTACCCTCAAAAAATGCGGTGCACAGCGCGCCCTCACCATAGTTTTACCGGCATATTCTTCTTCTGCTTTAGCGAGCCAGGTAAGCATCTTTTCATACTGCGGGGGCGTAATGTCCGTCATTTCCTGCCCCCGACCTGTGCAAACAAGAAAAAAGACATTTGCAACTTTGGCCCCTTTTTGAGAGGCAAATTCGATCAATTCGGGGATTTCATCATAATTGTTTCGGGTCACGGTAAATTGCAGCTGAAATTCAAGGTCATTTTTTTTCAATAAGTCGATAGCGTCAACCGTCTTTTGCCAACATCCGGGACTTCCTCTAAAGTCGTCATGACTTACGGGATTAATAGAATCGAGGCTCAAGCCCACACCCTGAAGACCGGCCAGTTTCATACGAAGAATAACTGCCTCATTGAGCAGAGTTCCATTGGTTCCAAGTACGACATTAAGACCCTTATCTGAAGCATACTGTACAATATCAATCAGATCAGGCCTGGCCAGAGGTTCTCCCCCTGTTAGAATCAGCATGGCGCCGGGACAAAGTTCAGCTATCTCATCGACTATACCAAGAGCCTCAGCGGTCGTTAAATCGCCCTCCCCTCCTTCCAGCTCGGCAGCATCGAGGTAGCAGTGCTCACATTTCAAATTACAACGCTTGGTCAGGTTCCATGAGATTAAAAAGGGGACTGCGCTTCTGGTCATGATAATGTCCTTTCCGTTGCATGTAGTACAGGGCTTTCCCTTTGACTTTTTTTAAACTTCACATGCTCTGCATCAAATTGACGCCCAATAGTTTCAGCAACCGTCTTTCCCTGTGAAATACAGGCCCTTACAGAAACACCCTGCAAATAATTACCCGTTACATGGAGTCCGGGAATAAGAGCCAGTTCTTCATCCAGTTTTTTCAGAAACATTTGATGCCCCAGGTTATATTGAGGGAGCGCCTTTTTATGGCGAACAACACGAGTCAAAGAGGGGAAACCTTTTACTCCCACAAGCTGGCGTAAATCTTTAAGGCATCGATCGATGAGTTCCTCATCAGGAAGATCCACCAAATCCTTATTTCTCATCCCCCCCAAATAGGAGGTAAAGAGCACCTCATCACCCTTCGTCCGTCCCGGAAAAAGGGTTGAAGACCAGAGAGAGCCAAGGCTGGAAAATCCTTTTTCCCTTGCAGGAATCAAACAACCAATACCATCCAGTTTATGTTCTACATCTTCTCTTTTGAAAGTGATATAGATTATATTCATTGAGGAATACTCGATACCTTTTAGCATCATGGACAGGTTGACCGATAGTTGATCAACAAGCCCGGCAGCAATACCGGCAGGAGTGGCCATAACGACGGCATCCCCCTTTATAATTGAGTTCCCGGCAGAACCGGTATGAACATACCATTCTTTACCGACACGCTCGATTTTTTCAATGGGACAATCGGTAACCAGCTTATCGCCAAGATAATTGCCAAGACCTTTAATGAGACTTTCCATACCGTCTTTAAAGGAAAAGACTTCAGCGGCACAGGCCGTCCTGATTCCTTTCATCTTCCTTGCAACAACTCCCTTAAGAATACTTCCGTGATCTTGTTCGAGGGCCGCAAATTGTTTAAAAGTGCTTTTCAGGCAAGCTTTTTCAGCATCACCGGCAAGCGTTCCTGTTACATAGGGTTCAATGGAACGATCAAAAACCTCACGCCCCAGCCGACGGGTAATAAACTGGGCCACCGTCTCTTCCTGCTCAGGTGCACTTTTAGGAATTAGAGGCTCCACCATGAGCCGCAGCTTTGCCTTTAAACTCCAGAGGTCACTAAAGATAAGTTCCCCTATCTTCATGGGAACAACTTTGGGCTTACCATTTTTAACGAGATATCGTCGCTTTGCCGCTTCCTGCCGGGCAATTTTTTCAGGGCCTAAACCGAGGGTATTAACCATAAAGTTAACTTCAGGGAGGAAATTAAAAACACAATTGGCCGCATGATCAATTAGAGCGCCACCAACTCTTTCACTCTTGATGAGCCCCCCGGCTCTGGCATTTCTTTCAAGGACAACAGCATGAAAGCCCTTTTGCTTCAGCCAGAAGGCAGCCGAAAGGCCTGAAATACCTCCACCGATGATGATCACTCTTTTTTTGTTAAGATCAACTGCCATAGTTTTTTTGATAGTGCCTCATTTGAAGTGCCTAAAGTGAACTAAAGTGAACTAAAGTGCCTGAAATGTAATTTCTACTTCTTAAATTTAGGCACTTTAAACTTTAGGCATTTTAGGCACTTTTACCGTTCTTCCTCCTGGCAGTGGTAAACCACCAGAACTCGCCCCCTATAATGACAGCGATCACCAAAAGGGGAATGTAGTAAACATCGGCCCCGGCCGCTGGTTTTAGGAAGAGCCAATACCAGGTTGACATGGTATGTTTGGAGCCTTTCTCGCTATTGCTGCCATCCCAGGCGGCAAAGGCAATGGGAACAAATCTGCCTGTAGGAATCTGAAGATCAGTCGAACCATCAGCCGTCGTTAAGGGTCTTTTCATAACAACACGCCATGCCCCCTTTTCATAGTGCGACTTAGCCTCAAGTCCGACTGTTGCGGCATCTCTTTTTTCTATGGCCCCAAAACCTTTACTATTAAGGAGTTGGATCATCTCGGGCTTTTCCGTAGTGCCACTCTTCCAGTGCCATACATTGACGGGGTTAGAAGCATCGCCCATCCCGAAATAGGGTTTTTCCATATCACTGGGATCATCGGATATGGCCAGGGGGAGCTGAACCGCCACTCCGTCCTCAAAGAGGTTTTCATCGGCAATATTGGCCGCTACACTATCACCGGGAATACTTTTGGTCCTGTCATCCCACTCAAGAAGCATGGAAATTTCCTTATCATTGTAGAATGC
Organism: Deltaproteobacteria bacterium; assembly: GCA_029860075.1. Lineage (NCBI taxonomy): Bacteria > Pseudomonadati > Myxococcota > Myxococcia > Deltaproteobacteria bacterium. Next base: position 28,604 of record JAOUBX010000011.1, read on the forward strand.
CCGGAGTGTAATCGTGTCATTGGATGGTGTAAAGAAACGATCCTTGGCAATAATTTGAGGAAGCAGATAGAAGGTTGTCGGCTCACTGCTTGCCCATTTTTCATCTGTCGGTGAATGGGGAAGATCCCCTTCGAGTTTTTCCGCCTTAACTACTGTATTTTCACCTTTAACGACCTTCTCTGTCTTGGCAAGAGAAGCGGCATAATTGGCCACATGCCACCGCTCTTCGATAGAAAGCTTCTTTTTACTTGCCGGGTCGGCAAAAGAAGGCATCTGCGTGCCATGAATACCCACTGAAATACGGGAATAAATATCCCTGGGGTCATTGCTGCCCCTGAAAGTCCATGGCTTTGTCAGGTTTCTGGGCCAGGTCCTGAAACCGAGATCATCTTTCAGTTTCTTAATGGCGTTCCCCTTCCCTTCTTCACCATGGCATTCGGAGCAGCGGTCAATAAAGAGTTCTTTTCCTTTTTTTATACTATCTTCAGATGATTGAATCTGCTTGCCATAATCAACCTGGTCCGTCGGTTTTTCCTCTTCATAACCGGCAAAGGTTTTGATATAGGCCACAAGATCCCACATGTCCTGTTCAGAGATAATATCGTCCCAGCCGGGCATTGCCGTTCCCGGCATACCCTCGGCAATCATTCTATAAATATCTTCATCATTGGGTACGGGATCATCAAAGCCGGTTGTTTTGATCTTGTACATGCCCGAACTAAAGTCCCTGGGCGGAGGATTGAGCCGTTCAGCGGCAGGACCATCTCCCTCTCCCTCTTCACCATGACACCAGACACAGCGTTTGTTATAGACCTTTGTCCCATTCTCTACATTGCCCGGTTTGGCTATGGCGTTACAGACCAACAAAGCTGAAATAATTAACGCAATAAGAACATGCTTTTTCATAGTTACCGTCCTAAATCATTATTGAAGAAAAATTGAAACTACTCATTTAATCCTTACTTCCCCTCTTTAGCAAAGGGGGGCGATGGGGAGATTTGAATAGCTATACCTTACTTAAATCCCCCTTAATTCCCCTTTACCAAAGGGGGAGAGTCCACATATCTTTCTCAGACTAATCCCATTACAATCTGCGCTTAGTTAATCATTATTTAATGACCCTCTCCCCATGACCTCGGCGCCTGGCCTGTATAATCATAGAGAAAAAGAATAACCTTCCAAATTTCGTCTTCTGTCAGAAAATCCTCCCAGATGGGCATGGACGATATCCAGGGGGCAGCCTCTTTAGGCAGCCCCGGACCTCCCGTTGCTATTCTCCAAAAAAGAAAAGATTCCTGTAACTGGGCAATGGTCCCTACATCCTGAAAGTTGATGGGAAGTGGATTGAGTCTCTCCGCATAAGGTCCCCTGCCATCTAGCTTATCTCCATGACAATACTGACAGTTCTGGATATAAACATCTCCACCTTCCTTGACAAACTCTTTAAACTTTTCGGGATCTTCTTTTTCAAACTTCCTGTAGGGATTTTCAAGGGTCGACAGATCAAAACGCTTTCCAAAGGCTTTTAAAGTCGATGGTGGCGCAGGATGAATCGTTCTTAGTTCGACGGGGGCTTCAAAACTTGGAAGCATTTTTTGAAAGGTATAGCCTCCTATCAATAAAGGAATAAGAGCAAAGACAATATTTCGAACCATCTTTTGTGAAGGGTCCTCAACGAGCGCCTTGATCGGTGCGGCAAGCTCCCTGGTACTCTCTTCCGTCGCCGTATAGACCATTAGAACGCCTACGATAACGAAGAACATATACATGGTAAGCAGGCTTGATGGTATGAGCTGGCCAAGAATGACACCAAATATAATCTTGAATGCGGCGTATATTCCTACAACAACTAAGACGGCCTGTAATAACTTGGGTATTTTCATTTCTTAAGCTCTCCTTATTTCTGACTTGCCATATACTTAACGAGAATCTCCAACTCACTTGCAGCCATCTGCTCACCGAGGTCCGGCGGCATCATATCAGGCTCAAAGCCCTTTGCTATGTCGGCATTGGGATCAAGTATGGCCCTTCTCAGATAATTACTATCAACACTGGCACCTATTTTAGTCAGGTCCGGAGCGATGTCCCCAAGGTGACCTGCAATTTTATGGCACATGCCGCAGCCAAATTTTTCAACAATCTCTTCCGGTGTTTTTAAGGCAACACGTACAGTCTCTTCCTCCCCTTCTTCCTCTGCAGGTGCATCAGTGGGGATCTCTACCGTTACATCGACACCGGCCGAATCCTGTAAGTAGGCAATAACGGCTTTTACCTCAGCATCTGAAAGTCCGATGCTCCCTGATGAAACATCGGGCATGGGACTAACCGTATCATTCGTCCCGGCCTTACCGAATCCGGCTACCACAAAGGCGGAGGGTTTAATGAGAGATTCCATAACATAGGCTTCCGAACTCTTTGCCTCCCCTTTGTAGCGGGCATCCTTCATCCGCTCTTCAGCAATGGCGGCAACCTTATTTATCATTGGCGCCCGCCCCAGTTCATTATGACAAAGCGTACAGGTTCCCTTTCCTTTATATATCTTTTCACCAAGTGCAATGAAGGTGTCCATCGTCATGGCACCCAGATCGAGTTTTTCCTCCACCGGCGGCGGAGCAGGCTTGACGTTGGGAATTCCATAGTTGGCATAGAGCGAAAAAGCTTCTATAGCCAAGACACTGAAGATCACTACCTTTAAAAAAGTCTTCATCTAAATACTCCTTACTTGAACGGCTCAGGTCGTGGCCGTTTTCTTCGTGCTTATCTGGGCAAGCCAGAAGATAAATATAACGAGGGCCATAAAGATGAGCGCCCCCGTCGAAACCACGTTAGCCGCATAACCGAGGGTCGGCGTAAATGCATCGGGAGAGGCATCTCTCATAATGTCCTTCACATGCCAATGCTGCCTGATTCCGGAGCGAATGTATCCCATAAGGCCCATAAGCCAGGTAAAGGAAACGGCCAAAAGAAAAAGGGCATACTGCGACCGGTCCGGCACCTTTCCCCAGTTAAGAGGCGCCACTTCCTTTGCCCCCTTATACATAAAGGTGTCGATAACAGTGCATAAGACAATGATCACCAGCGTCGTACAGACCTGTGGAATGGAGGCTGCCACTTTGTAAACGGTATTGGTAAAGTAACCGTAATAAACACCAAGGATGAGAATATTGATGATACCCGCTGTAAAGATGGCCGACTGAGCGGCATTACCCGCCTTTTCCCAGCTTACAACAGCCACTTTATTGCACCGCCGGTAAAGCATGAAGCTTAAGAAGGTAAAGGAGATCATAATATTTACAGCTGTATTCTTGGCAGGCATAATACCGAGAGGCCCGAGGTATTTATTGTAGGGACCACCCAGCGATTTAAGTTCTGCATTTGTCAGGATAAGTGTATGAGGTGTAAACCAGACCAAAAATGCACCGATGACTGCAATGGCAATATACTTGATATACCTGGTATATCTGACAGCGCCTTCACTTCTCCCCATACAGCACCAGAGATAATAGTTTGCAGAGAGAAAAAGAGCCCCAATGAGGACGGCCTGAATAATAAAGAGCCAGGCAAAAACACCTCCCATGAGAGTAATTCCCATCTGTTGGCTATAGGCATAAATCTCGGCTGTCAGATAATAGCCTGCAAAGGGCAATGGAAGCAGTGCCGATATGGCGATGAAGTTGGCATTATAGCCCATCCAGTCATAATGTGCTCTTTCCTCGGCCTTTGTTGCACAGAGGAATTTATAGGCCGCATAGGCGCCGACAATGGAACCGCCATAGGCAACGTTGGCAATCACCCTGTGCAGGTTGATGGGATTCCATAAAAAATTATGAATCACATCCCATTCGGAACCGAGGAATGCCCCCTTAATATCGACACCTGCCGGACTCATCATAAAGGTGACCCAGGCATTGGCCAGGAGCATCAAAGTGGTACCGACGGCATTAAGCATAAGCCCTATGGTGAGATGAACCCATTTTCTAAAACCTCCCTGCAGCCACTGCCAGCCATAATAATAGATGTAAAGGCAGGCGGATTCGGCAAAGAAGAGGAAAGCATAGGCCAGCATGGTCTTGCTAAATATGGATGAAAGATATTTAAAGAAATCAGGATAAAAAACGAGAAGTCCGAAAGCAGTAAGCCCGCCCAGGATAGCTGTTATGGAATAAGCCGTGAGACTAACCTTAATGAACTCATAGGCCATATCATCAAATTTTTTGTCCTTTGTCGCCATGCCGATAGATTCAATGATGAAGACAAAGATGGGAACGGCAAGAACAAAGGCGGCAAACCATAAGTGAAGCTGGGCGGCAAGCCAGACAAAGACCCTGCCGTTAATTCCGGGAATTTGCGGATAATCATCCGCTGTCAGTACCGGCGCCGGGGGATAAACTTTCGCAGCAACCGCTTCTTCACCGGCAGCGGGTTCGGCAGGAGGAGCCGCCTCTTCCTGCGAACTTGCAAGAGCCTCTGCAATACCGGAAAGTGATCTGTCAAAAGCGCCTAAATCGACTATCTGCACCAGGGCAGATGCAATGAGAAGAAATAACAGTAACGCTCTCCACTTCTTAATAAAAGAAAGCAAGCTCATTTTAACTCCTTAGTGTATTATTTAGTGATGAAAAAAGAGAGAGAGCCCCTGCGCTTTCATCAAACCAAAATCAAGGGCAAAGTAAATAACTGCTGATACGGCCAGAGAAACGATAAATGGGCCCATAAATGACTTCATAATGCCTCCTCAATATATAATCATAAAAACCAGATAAAAAATGCTGTAATGGCAATAAGCACGACAATAAACAGAGCCGGCCCTGCCAATCCTGCTTTTTCTGAACTCATAAAGAACCTCGTATCATTATGTTTTTACCGCAGAGGACGCAGAGGATGCTGAGATTTAAATTCAATTGATGAAACGATCACATTATCAGGGGAATTACCATTCCTTTGCTGCCATCTCTGTGATCCCCACGTACTCTGCGGCTTTTGACCTGTTTATGCTTCCGACCCTTTCAGGTGTGGACAAATTTGCAACTGCCATGCCATTCGTCTAAACCCGCTAAAAGTCGACAATCAAGGCGAGTTTTGCTAATAGGGCATCTTTTTTTCGGATAAAAAGCGAACAGTAAAGTGGTAACATTCTTACCAGTAAAAAGTGTAGTTAGAGTGGTAAAGTATTTTAAAATCCGGCAAGAATATAGTATCTTTAAGGTCTACAGCAAGACAGGCACATAAAGAGACAAGTTGGTACTTTTTTTGCTCACGAAATGAAGGTATAAAAGATTTAAAAGGAGAATATGAATGATTAAAAAAGAACACCTGCCCAATATTGTTATCATGTCCGGCCTGGTAGTAAATGTTATCGTCATTGTGGCAATCCTCTACTTCTACCTCTAGGACTCATTCAAAGTGATAAACAACATGAAAGGGACATGATCGAGGATGCCTGAAAAAAAAACGTGCTTTTTAAATATAAGTCTCATTATCTTGGCACTAAGCTTCAGTTTAACGCTTTTACCTTTTTCCCATTTAAGAGCGAGTGAATCTCATGCAGAGGAAAATGTTTCACCTGAAATGCCCCCCGGTGGCAATTTCACACTAAACTCTGCCGACGGAGCAATATCCTTAAACAGATATAAAGGCAAGGTAGTCGCCCTCCTCTTCGGCTACACAGAGTGCCCTGAGATTTGTCCCGGCTTCCTGACGGTAATGTCCAGGGCCTTTGCAGGGCTCAGCGAAGATGACGTTAAAAAGGTAAGGGGCTTTTTTATCAGCTTCGATCCGCAGCGGGACTCTCTTGAAAAACTCAAGGAATATTCGGCATACTTTCACCCAAATATAGCAGGCCTCAGCGGTTCAGTAGAAGAAGTTGAAAAGGTAGCGGAGCAATATGGTGCGCTTTACTATAAAATTGAGAAAGGCGGATCGCCCGGAGACTATCACTTTCTTCACTCAGCCAACATCTACCTCATAAGCCCGGAAGGCAAACTGGAATATATATTCAATGAAAACTCACCACCATCGGAAGTGACGGCAGCTATCCGGAGTCTGCTCGAAAAAGGGAAATTGTAATCTCTATGATACGCATAATAATTATAACGGTCCTTCTTTCCCTTGCAGCCTGCACATCCAAAATGGCAATCCCTGCGCCTGAAGAGGCCTCCCTAATCAAGGTATCCAATCCATACATCCTGGAGCTTCCGCCTGTTTCAAAAAACAGCGCTGCATACATGGAGTTGCTAAACAAAGGCAACAGGGATGTATCTCTCATCGCAGTTTCAAGCCCTGCATCGGCTTCAGCCTCATTTCATGACCATATCCACAAAAATGGTCTCATGATGATGGAAAAACTCGACAAAGTAGCAATAAATAGCGGTGAGTCACTAAACTTCAAAGTCGGCAGCCTCCATATCATGCTGGCAGGGCTCAAAGAAAGCCTCTACAAAGGTGACATTGTTCCCCTGACATTTACCTTCAGCGACAGCAGTACACTTACAATCAATATTCCGGTACGAAAACGACAATAGCGGGCTAAGAAGTACGCCTTCAATGTAATACATCAATAATCCCACCGCAAGCAGAGAGGAATGCACCCGCCAGGGATTCTTATGCCTGATTTCTTGTTGAGAAAATAATTGATAATTCTATCAAGTTGAAGTAACATGTAACCCATGAAATTTGAAATAAGTGAAGAAACACGACAAAAAACGACAAAGTGTAAGAAAGATTTTTCATGCCTGTCAGGTTTAGGAAAAGATATCTGCCAAGTTGATCATTTCCATGTTAAAGTAATTTGCTATATCAAATGTTCATCTACCGAAAATTGCAATTATAGAACTGCCTTGTATGAAAGACCTATTTGTGCATGTCCCACAAGGCGAGAACTTCATGACAGGTATAATATATAAAGCAGCCTTATTATAGCTCTAAGCGCTCTTTCCTGCACTGATCAACACAACCCTTATCCTAAAAGCAGCAGTAAGCTTATTATTAATATCCCCATATAAAGACGTCACTAGCGCCCTTCTCCTATTGAGTTAAACGTTTTCCAGCCACATCTCCTATCTCCGGCAACCGGGCATGATAGTCGAATTCATGGAAGGCGGGAATTTCCATGAATAAAATTTTTGAATCAAAGTGGGAGGCTATGACTCTAAACGATTGGATCGGGCTTGCTGTAACGGCAGTTATATTTATCTTCATGATAGTTGCTTACATCTATGTACTTAAACCAAATAACCGCGAAAAACTGGAAGCCCGCAGAAATATCATAATGAAGGAAGATTCCTCAGACAAGGATGGTGCAGATGACTGATAAACACGACCCCTACAAAGCAAAAGATACGGGGCATGTATGGGATGATGACATAAGAGAGCTTGATAACCCCCCACCCAGATGGTGGATATTGGGGATTCACCTTAGCTGGATCAGCATACTTGTATACTGCATCCTTTATCCAAGCATACCCTTAATTAACGACTCAACCAAAGGCATCCTTGGATGGACGCAGATTAAAGAATTTAAATCAAAGGTGGCTGAGGTGGAGGCCATCAGAAAACCTTATAATGATAAGATAGCGGCAATGACGGCGGAAGAAGTATTAAAAGATGCAGAACTCCTCAACTTTGCTCAAATTTCATCCAGGGTCGTCTTTGGAGACTTTTGCGCCCCCTGCCACGGAGCGGGCGGACAAGGAGGGAAAAACTACCCTGTCCTCGCCGATGACGATTGGCTTTACGGCGGTTCACTGGAAGCAATAACGAAGAGTATTACTAACGGTAGAATAGGTGATATGCCGGGTCACAGTGAAATGCTGACGGAGCAGGAAATCAACGATGTTGTCAAATACGTAGCAGGCCTCTCTACAGGACAAGTACACGAAGCGGGCAAGGCCGTCTACATGGGGAAGTCGGAAAATCGTGAGGCCAGGTGCTACACATGTCATGGCAGGGACGGTAAAGGAAAACAGAGCAAAGGCGCACCAGACCTGACCGATGCCATCTGGCGCTTTGACGGCAGCGAAGCAGGTATCAAACATACCATCGTACATGGAGTCAATTACGGAGGACCTCCAACAAGAAAGGCAAAAATGCCCGCCTTCAATAGAAAGCTGAGCGAAATTCAGATTAAAAAGCTTGCCCTTATGGTCTACCAATTCAGCGGTGGACAATAGTTAACAGTCATATATTTTTTAGGTCGGGATTTAAGTCCGGGATATCGGTTAAAGAAGGCAATCTAACAGGAATATGTGTGCTGATCCATAAACTTACCTTAATAGCAAAGGGCCTTTCCCTTGCATATACTTCAATCCATGCTACTATCATAATAGAGCATTGAAAATCTTCCCAACCTCAGAGGGGGAAAAAGTGGATGAAAAGCTGAAGGAAAATATTAAAAGTCAAAGCACATGGATGAGGGGACTTTATATGCTCCTCTTTGCATTGATCTACAGTATAGCTGAAATAGTCGTCCTATTTATTGCGGTTTTCCAGTTTGTACTGACCCTGTTTACAGGTAAAGTAAATGAACGTCTTCTTAATTTCAGCGGGAGTCTGAGTACATTCATTTACCAGACAATGTTGTTTTTCATGTTTAACAGCGAAGAAAAACCTTACCCTTTCTCACCCTGGCCCAAAGGCGCACCTAAAACTTATAAGAGTTCAACTTCAAAAGAAAAAAGGAAGCCAAAAAGTATTAAGGAGGAAGATCAATAAAGGAGGCTTTCCTATAGTCTCTTTATTAGCTATTTCAACATTTCTTCCTGAAGTCATCAAAAATACACTCTCTAGGAGCCTATGGGAAGTCGATTTAAAATTTACATCACTTTGAATCTATATTTGAATAATTTGTTGAAATTTCATATTAAAAGAATACTTTATTTAGCGCGTAGAAAAGATAATAAGATGAAGAGATGATGCAGTTTATCTAATGTATGATTTATAGGTTCTGCAATGGCTACAAGTGAAGGAGAGTATAACCCTAAAAGGCAGCATGTTCGAATAAAGGAAAAAAAGAAATGTATCTTGAGAGTCGCCTCTCTCAATTCAGAGGGGAGTGAGGCTATTTTTGTCGAAACATTAGATCACTCTAAAGGCGGGCTGGGCATTATTTACGATGGTGAAAAACTCTCAATCGGTAATAGGTTTTTCGTATATATTGATACCTTGAATATTTCCAGCAAAGCGGCGGAGATTGTATGGTTGAGGCAGCTTAACGGAAATTATACAGCTGGACTTCGGTGGCTATGAGTCTGTCGGACTTAGGGTAAATCTAGTGCGAAAAAGAAGCTTTCCAGGTGGAAGCTTATCTTGAGGATTCACCACTTTTTTCCTGCATTGGGAATGCGCCTTTCTTAAAAGTCTTTTGAAAATAAGCACAGAAACCTTGGTCAATAAAAAAATAGGGGCCCGGCCAAATCGGCCAGGCCCTGTAGGAGGGGGGGGTGAAAAATTTTAAAGTGTTTTCAGATACTCAACTACCGCCTTAACCTGATCGTCGTTTAGAAACCTGTTAGGCATTTTTGCCCTGGCCGTTACGGCTTTCGGATTTTTGATCCAGGTGAAGAGACCTTCTTCATCAAGCTTGTCCACATAAATTCCGCTTCGGCCGTAAACACCTTTCAGGCCAGGACCTACCTTCTTTTTCTCAGTCTTGTTGTGACAAGACATGCATTTTCTTTTAAAAATGTGCTCACCGTCTACCTTTTTTGCAAGAGCAGTACCTGCACTGGTTGATACAATAGCTGCAACGGCAATAGATGCTATAACTCTGGTCATTCTTTGTACTCCTTTTTCCTATTTTCTCAAAGTAGATGTATTTGAATATATAAGATGCAACTGCCGCCAAAATTATTCCCAAAAAATAAAAAAACTTTAAATAGGTCTTTTTTTATTTAAACCTACTGTATTTGACACTGATTATCATAGATTGTCATTGCGAGCGAAGCTCGGTGCCCTGAGCGTTAGCGAGGAAATCCCCCTGGTGTGCAATCTTGCACTAGAGATTGCTTCGTCATTTCATTCCTCGCAAAAACATATATTGTTGGTTTCACACGATTAAGCTCTAATTGCTGGTGCACCCCTTGAACTCCAACTCCGGCTCTACAGTATGAGTGTAGGGAAGCCCATTTACCTTCCAGCCGTTGACTGTACGATGGCCTTTTTTATCCTTCGATCCCTCAAAGCTGTCCGACATATAATAGACCTTTTTGAAACCGGCTTCCATAAGCTTTGTGGCCGCCTGTTCCGCCCTGCCCCCACTTCGGCAGATCATAATGAGTGTCTTATCTTTGGAATATCTCTTTTCAACCATTTCGACAAATTCAGAATTTTCGTTCCACTTGGGGTAGAAACGAAGGGGAATATTGGGCACACCATTTGGCAAATCAGGGTGACCGACAAACTCATATTCAGCTTTAGTCCTCACATCGACAATAAAAGTGTCCCTGGGACTATCCATAACCATCTTGTAGGCCTCTTTAGAATCAACCCCCTTCGCTTCCTCCTCTGCAAATGCAAAACTGCCGGCCATTAATAAGAGAACCGAAACGAACACACTAATCCTTGATACCTTCATAATCTCTCCTTTTTCCCTTAATTTTCATCAAAAAAAACTGCCTCTACCAGTACTACTTCAAAGTGAGAAGTTAGTATACATGGGTCAACTATGGTACGGGCTGTTGCCCAAATCAAAAGAAGCCCTTCGACAAGCTCAGGGTGACCGTTTTTTAAAACAAATATAACAACAATCCTGTCGTGCTGAGCCTGTCGAAGCACTTATCCGATTTGGGCAACAGCCTGTAGTAGTTCTAACTTTATTTTCAATTTGGAAAGGAGGGATTTTTTGCAAGGTCAAGGAAATCAAGGGTTTCGCCGAGTCGTACTACTGTACGTCGCACAAGCAAATCTGAAAATTGACGCAGAGATTGCGAAAAGCACCCTTTCCGGATGAAAACTAATTAGACTTCACATTTCTTGCATGTAGAAATCCCAAAAATCGTATAAAGTGGGCAATTCCCTACAAGACCCGTCAAGAGCGGAACTAGTCCCACCAGTCCCCAGAGCGTCTTTGGACCAACAACGACAAGGGATAGCAGAACAAGCCCGGCAACTACACGGATGACTCTCTCAGTACTATTTTCATTGATTTTCATCTTTCCTTCCTCCTTTAGTTTTGTCCTTCTAAATATGAAGAACCGGATTTGCTAAAAAGGATTCAAAAATAAATCTGTAAAAAATATGTGTAAAGAATACACGCCCGGAGGACGTGGCCTTGCTTGAGCCCTAAAAGGGCTTGCTTTTCCTTCCCGTTAAAAGGCAGCCGAGTGTAGCCGTTGACTGAGGATGAAGGGCACAAACTGTCTGAGCGAAGCGAGTTTTTGTGCCCGCCGAAGGCAACGGTGAAAGGAGGGGAGTCCCGCCTTGGCGGGACCAAGTTTTAGGGCGGCCTTTCTTTTGTTACTTTTCTTTGTCCGCAAAAGAAAAGTAAAATTATTATGGCATACCCTTTTAACTCTAACCCCGCACAAAGGACGGGGATTTCAAAGATTAATTAAAAAAGGGGTACACAAACTTCAATTAAGAGGAAAAAAGGAAGGGAGGACAGGACAAGAAAGCTACATTTTCTCCATCTCCCTCTGTATGAGTTCCTTAAGTCGCTTCCTGTCATCATGTGGTAATTTTTTTGTTTTTGTTCTCTTGATGAGAGCGACACTCTTTCGAAAGGTATCCAGTGTCTCTTTGCACTCCGTACAGTGGCCGATATGGCGCTCCGCCTCTTCAATCATGGCCAGGTCCATCTCACCGTCAAGATATTCCGACATTTTACCGAAGAGATCCTTACACTTTACCATATTTTACCTCTTTGCCTTTTCGCTTCCAAAATAGTCCTTCAACTCATCTCTAACAAAGAGCCTCGCCCTGTGAAGACGTGACTTTACAGCAGCCGTGGAGATATCAAGTACGCGGGCCGTCTCCTCTCCGCTCAGGCCTTCTGCATCACGAAGGACGATGACGAGACGGTATTTCTTGGGAAGCTTGCCTATTGCTTCCTCTATTTGGCCTGCCAGTTCGGCATTAAGCGCCTGACCTTCGGGCACTAGCGCTTCATCAGGTATCTCCAGAGCGGTGCCCCCTTCCTGCGGCAAAAACTGCTCCAGGGAAAGCTCGAAATTCGGTTCATTTACTCCCTTTCTCTTATATTTATAACAGGAATTGGCAGCAACCTTGTAAAGCCAGTTCTTGAAGCTCGCATCTCCCCGGAATTCGGCAAGATACCTGAAGGCATTGAGAAAGGTTTCCTGGGTTACATCAGCGGCCCCTTCCGGACATCGGCACATACGATAGAGAAAGCCATATATCCTGTCCTCATATCGGCTCAGCAGTTCATCAAATGCAGAAGCATCACCATTTTTAAAACGTTCTACAACTATGCGATCAGAGTCCGTCATCTATTAATTATACCTTAACATAAGAAGTTAAGTATCAGTGGAGGGATTTTTTTCTCTAATGGAAAAAATTTCTGCCATATAATGATTAAGCTCCCCCCTCACCTGCATCCTCACTTAATACCAAGGGCACTTTTCACTTTGTCCGTGCGCACTCGAAGTGACAGGTCAGTGCAATTTCCTAACCGTATATTGCTGACTTTGAGTCAGTATTGCTTAAAAAGATAATAATCACAAGGCTGAGATCATCAGATCAAGCCCCCTGAGAGACTATCTCCACCAGCTTAATCTCAAAGTTAAGCTCTTTCCCTGCCAGCGGATGATTGGCATCAACGGTTATAGTGTCATCCTTTATTTCGGTAATCCTCACATTGATAACGGTATTTTCATCGGCATTGGCCCTGAGTGTCATTCCGATCTTAGGCTCTAAACCTTCCGGCAGTTGGTCCCGGCCGATAAGAGTGAACATCTCCGCATTGGGTTCTCCATAGGCCTCCTCCGGCGGTATGCTTATGTTTTTCTCCTTTCCCACTTCGAGACCAACAACAGCCTTTTCGAAAGCAGGGAGTACCATTTCTTTGCCGATGGTAAACTCAAAAGGCTTCGATTCATCTGAAGCGTCAAAAAGAGAGCCGTCTTCGAAGGTCCCTTTGTAGAGGACCTTTACCATATCACCATCTTTCGCTATTTTCTTGTCCATCTTGTTATTCCTTTCAATTCTTATTAAAAAAGGCGGCAGGAACACCCTGCCGCCTCTCAAAAGCGCTTAACTCTGAAACAATTACTTTCCTTTGCACTTACAAAGCACCCGCAAATGCTTGATCAAGGCATCTACCTCTTTATCAGTCAGGGTCTTCGACCAGGGAGGCATCATGGGTGACTTGCTAAGTGCAGGACCGCCATCAATAATAACATTCTTAAGATCAGCATTGGAGAGTTTATTCATCTCCGCTGCATTAGTAAAGTTCCTCGGTGTAACAGGCATATCCTTTGTAACATTGGGCCCGTCACCCTTACCTCCCACACCATGACACTGGGCGCAGTAAAAACTATAAAGCTCCTTTCCACCAGCTGCATCAGCCTGAGGCGTTGCTGCCAGAAGGAAAGAAAAAACCGCTAATAAACATACAGTAATTCTCATCATATCAATCTCTCCTTATTCAACTATCTTATTTGAAGCTGGCAACAAAGGCCGATACATTTTTCATGTCTTTATCCTTCAGAAGACCCTTAAATACAGGCATAATCTTGACAGGCTTGAAAACCTTTGGATTTACCATATAGGCATAGATCCAGTCAGGATTGAGTCGTTTGCCGGCTCCGACAAGTGACGGACCGGTCATACCACCGGATATTTTTTTCTTGAAGGGATATTGATGACAACCTGAACAGGGCATTTTTTTCATAAATATAAGCTTACCCTTTGGATTTTTCTTAGGCTTGATAACCCCTGCTTTGACATCCTTAGAAGTGAGTGTCATAAGGTAATCTGTCACATTTGCCGCATCCCCCCCTGAGAGTTTAGGATGATTTCCTGGATTCTTCTTTGTCAGGGAATTAAAGGCTAATGGTCTGATGGGCTTGGGATCCTGAAGCCATTTGGCCATCCACTCCTTCTGAAATTTGCTTCCCGCATACCAGAGTTCAGGCCCTTTTTTCTTTTTCTGATCGGCTATTGTCTTCTCACGGGCAGGGCCTTTCGTATAATGACAACTTCCACCGCATTTCTTTGCCTTAAAAACCTTCTTTCCTGCCGCCGCATCGGCCCAGCTCATCCCGTTTGCCGCCAGAATGAAAGCAAATACCGACACTACTGATACTGTTCTCTTCCAAGTCACCACATTCAACCTCCTGATTATTTATTTAGGGAATCTCTAAATATTCCGGGCGAGAATATAAAGGAATCAAAAAAGTCAGATTCAAGGCAAAAATTGCAGTCTATAGTGAGTCTATAGGTCAAATTTTTAACGCAGAAGGTGGCTTTTTTGAACCTTTAGATGCCGGTCATGAATTTTTAGAGGTACCCTTTATACTTTTATCGATGTTTAGGTTCTACAGGGAAGCCTGCCTGAACCCAGGCATCGAATCCTCCCTTAAGGACCTTAACATCCTTGAATCCCTTTTCTTTTAGTATCACCGCCGCACGGGCGCTGGTATACTCATTAGCTCAGGTGCAATAAGCAACTATCTCACTTTCTTTTGAAAGCTCGCCCCATCTCGACTCTAAAGCACCTATCGGTATCCTTAGGGCTCCTTTGATCTTGTCATTTGACGCCATCCACGAGCCCGTCGTTCTTACATCGAGGATGACAGTGGAACCACCTTTGTCTATCCTGGCCTTAAGTGCTTCAACGGTCACCCTGGGAACATTATCTTCCGCCTGGATCATGGCAGGCATAAAGAGAAATATCGATACTACCAGTGTCATGCACCGTCTTTTCAACATTATCATAGACCTCCTCTCTGTAATGATTTGAAAATTAATGGCCGCTTTTTACCAGTACATACAGGAGAGAATCATCACTCCAGAATGTAACGTCATCACCATAAACGGGCATTTTATATGCCGTGTTTTTCTTCATGTCAAAAGTAATACTATGGGGATCGAGGATAAAAAGTGATGCCCTCTTTCCCTCCTCTTCATAAAAGAGATATGCAACGTCCTCGCGCCCCAGGCTGCACTTCCTTCCGCCAAGCAGTTGCAGCCCTTCATCAAAGAGCCCGGGTACTGAAACTTCAAAAGCTAGCTTTCCTACAAACCAGCCGGGGATATCACTTACCTGTCCTGCCTCAAAAGTCATAGCGTAGTTCTTATAGTGGTTTTCCATGGCAAAATGGACCAGCTTTTCGGGACTCCCAATATCACCGATAAAAGGATTTAGCATCACCAGAAGTAGCACAGCCATAGCCAGGGCAGGCATAGCAATTTTCCATGGAAAGAATGGTTTTTCATCTTTCTCTTTTGCTTCCAGGGCACTAATATCCTGATCAATACGATTTAATAATCCTTCCGGAAGGGGCGATTTTTTAAGACCATCCGCTATGATCTCCTCAAGCTTCCTGTCCGCATTCATCATGGCTGAGCAGTATTCACACTGCGAGAGATGGTCTTCCACTTCCTGAGGCGGCCCTTCCACTGCTCCTTTGCCGGATAAATATTTTTTAAAATCATCACATTTCATCATTGTCTTAACCTCCTGTCAGGACGGTTAAAATCAACTTTCAGTATGTTGTTACCATAATCAAAACCGGATGATGCACTTAGCAGTTCCTTTTTGAGATGGTTCTTCCCCCTTGATATACGCGACATGACCGTACCTATCGGTATTTCCAGTGCATTGGAAATCTCCTGGTAAGCCATCCCTTCCACATAGAAGAGAAGAAGCGGTGTTCTATACTTTTCCGGTATTTTGGAAACACGCTCGCTCATCCTGTATCTCTCATTTTTTTCTGAGATCAACGCCTCCGGATTACGGGATTCATCGCCTGTCCTTGCCAGCATTTCCACATATTTTTCCTCATGCTCGGTAATAAACTCCCCTTTCCTGGTATTCCTTGCACTTTCCCTGAAAAAGAGGTTTCTCATAATGGAAAGGAGCCAGTACTTGCACTTTTTTTCATCTTTTAGCTGATCAAAATTCTTAAATGCTCTGTAAAAGGTTTCCTGTGTAATATCCTCGGCATCGCTGCCGTTTCCCGTATAATAGAGCGCCATATTATAAATGAACTCTGCATGAGGATAGGCCACCTCCTGAAAACGCCTCTTTTTTCTATTCTTTGATGAAAACAAATCCTACTCCATGAGGCTCTGGAAGTGAGCACCCAAATCTTTGGGGAGAGCGGCATCCCTGTAACGTACTTTTCCACTCCGATCAACGATAATGATGGTCGGTGTCCCCATAACGTTGAAAGACTTTGTAATTTTGCTCCCCTCATCAAAAGCAAGAGGATAATCCATACCGTATTTTTTACTGTATCGCTTCATCTTTTTTTCGGAATCATTGATACCCACGTTGATGGCCAGAAATTCCATTCCTTTTGGATTAAAGGTGGAATAGAACTCTTTAAGTTTAGGTATCTCCTCCTTACATACGGGACACCATGTGGCCCAAAATATCAGGAAAAGGGGTGCTTTTCCTTTTTTATCATCCACCTTAAAGAGATTCCCCTTCATCGTTTTTATTTCAAATGACGGGGCCATATCTTCTACTGTGACAGCAAAAACCCTGACGGAAAAAAGAAAGAGAAAGACGATAGTAATTAAAGCTATCAGTTCAAAGCGGATATTTAAGTTCAATTTAAATTCATTCTTCATAGCAGCAACTCTCCCATTTTAATAAGGAAGTACTCTCCCAGGCCGATCATAAGAAAACCTATCCCCTTTTTGACTTTTACCATCCACTCTCCCGACCTTGGAAGCGCAGCAACAAGACCTGAAAAGGTCCCTACCAGGACCAGCAGCACGCCCATGCCTAATGAAAAAACAAAGAGCAGGCTCCATCCAAGGAGGATATTACCTGTGGAGGCAACGTAGGCCAGCATAACCCCGAGTACGGGGGCCGTACAGGGCGCTGCCACGAAACCTGAAGCCATCCCTATAATTATAGCACCTCCAATTCCTCCACGTTCCGATGAAGCGGACTTGGGAACAAATGAAGGTATGGTAAAAACGTCAAGCATGCTCAATCCCAGCAGTATTATAATATTGGCCACAATGAGGTAAGCATAGGGATTGGTACTTACCTGCCCGAAAAAACGCCCCGTTGCAGCAGCAAAGACACCGAGAAAGGAGTATGTGAGCGCCACACCGAGCACATAAGAGAGGGAAAGAATAAAGCCCCTCACCTTTGAACCTCCCAGGTTCCTTGAGCCTACATATCCTGCCGTAATAGGAATCATGGGATATACACAAGGTGTAAAGCTTGTCAAAAGGCCACCTAAAAAAGCTGCGATAAAAGACATAAGTATGGAGGCCTGCAGATAGGCCTCCATACCGTTTATAAGTTCAGTCACAATTCTATATCAATGATCGTGTGCCATAGAAGGTGCTTCACCAAGCTTCCTGCTCGCAAGTCTCTTGGCCATAAGCATGTCTTCCTCGTAGGCCGCTTTCTGAATCTGGGCCCATGTAATACCCTCGACCTTGATATCATCAATTTCGATCATATTTGCCACGGGATAAATGTAGCCGGTGATGGTAGCTTCCTTCCCCTTTTTCCCGATCAGTTTATGGGTCCTGATCACTTCGTGTCCTTTTGCATTTTCGACAATATTCCAGATGGTTCCGTCAGCTGTTTTAAAGCCGATACCGTGCTGTGAATAGAGGCTGCATTGCGCATTTGCGCCGTCAAGCTTTTTCAGGCTGCAGCCTACGCAAAGTAAAGTACCTTTAAGCGTAATTTTGTCTAAACCTTTCTTTTTGTCCCAACCACCAGCAACGGCCAGCGTAGCCGTCAACAATAATACTGTTACCGCAATAGCTCCTTTTCTAAACATCAATTGACTCCTTTATTTTTTTATTATTATTTTCGTCTTCCAAAAAAGTTACTTATTTACCCCACTCCCCCCTTTCTCTAATAAGATATATATAGAATAAGAGACAAGAGAAAGTCCTTTTATTCCCAAAACAAATAAAAAAATAATTATTTAGTTTCCATCCAGAAACTATAATAAATGAAACTTTGTTTTCAATTCGGAAAGGAGGGATTTTTTTGCAAGGTCAAGGAAATCAAGGGTTTCGCCGAGTTGTACTACTGTACATCGCACAAGCAAAACCGAAGATTGACGCAGAGATTGCGAAAAAGCACCCTTGACCGATGAAAACTATTTATGATTTTCCGGCCAGATAGAGCCAATAGAAACAAGAACAGAGCAATTTTTCAGCATATTTTTAAGCCGCCTTTGCATTCAGGGCCTCACCTTTTCCACTCAATAACAAGGCCCCACGATCCTCTTCCCCTGTAATATATTTTTGAGCCAGATCACCTATAGTGTAGCTCTCCAGCTTGGAGATTAACGTTCGTTGTGTTTCTTCCAGAGACAGATGGACAGCACAATAGCCCCCCTTATGACAGGTATCGCCTCTTTCTGTACAACGTGTCATAATAATGGGACCATTCACCGCCTCAATAACATCCTTCAAGGTAATAAGCCGGGCATCTTTTGAAAGAGAAACCCCTCCGTCCCTTCCCCTGTACCCCTTTACAATTCCGGCATTAACCAGAGGAGGTATAACCTTTGCCAGGAAATAACGGGGAATTTCCTCCTCCTGCGCAATCTCCTTTATGGTAACAAGCTCCTTGTTATTCTTCATTGCCAGGTTAACAACAGACCGGATGGCGTAATCTGCAACTTTATTAAGCTTCATCTCATCACACCTCATTTTGTAGTGATCATTGATTGCCTGTATGGTTCATGGTTTCCTTACAGATACGCCTTCCTAAAACCTGGCCCGCCAGGGCTACTACAATAAAATAAGGAACACTCCAATATCCCAGTCCGACAACACGCCTCAATATGATAGTAATAACAATGGGAATATAGAGGCACCTTGCCCAGGGTTTTGAGTATCTCTCGTACCTTCCACCAATGAGGCCGAAGGAAATATGTATAAAAAATGTATATAAAATGATTGAAAGGAAACTATCATCAATCATCCATTACTCCTCTTCCCTTCTGACTCTTCTTACTAGCCAGAACTCACCGAGGCCCGTCAAAACGACACCGAGCAGTGCATAGATATAAACGTTCATCGGCGTGGGGGCCTCCATAAAGAGATAGTGCCAGGAGGAGAGACTCATAATAAGTCCATGCTCACCATTTGATCCATCCCATGCATTTAAAGCGAGAGGGATAAATTTGCCCTCTTCGAACTGGACGTCATTCTTGTCCTCTGTTTTAAGGGGGCGCTTCATAACCACTTTGTATGTAGCTCCCTTCCAAATCGCCTTTGACGTCACCTGCTGCTGGTCGGCCGGCTGTGACTTTATGGGCTGTTTGTAACCCCTTGCAATAGAATCCTCTACAGCCGGTTCGCCGGCTGCATCCTTGTCGGCCTTCCATAGCCAGAGGTTCACCGGGTTTCCTGCATCACCTCTGAAGAAGTGAGGCTTCTTCGTCCCTTCAGCCATTTTGACGGGGAACTGTAAGGCGATGGAATCTCTGAAGTTATCAAAGTGTCGCGGGATCATATCATTTGCCGCTACATATGAATTATATGCCCCTATTTTACTTATTTCCCTGGCATTAAACTCCTGCGATTCATCGTGTGTAAGATCCTGGAAAGGATCATCCCACTCGACAAGGATGGCTATCTCTTTATCGTTATAGAGAGCCCTTACACTGGCAAGTTCGATACTTGGATTCTGCCATCTTGGCGCAGCAATAACCTGTCCTGCCAGCCTTACATCCATAGGCTCGGCATTTTGCCACTGCGGTGCCTCGGGATCCTGAGGAAGTTCTCCATCGATCTTCTTTGCCTTCATTACCGAGTGCTCTGTAGGGGTATACTGGAGCGACTTGATGTAGTTAGCCAGGTACCACCTTTCCTCATCATTAAAAGATTTTGCAAAGGAAGGCATGGGAGTACCCATAATACCCGTTGAAAAGCGCATATAAATATCTTCAACTTCTGACCCTGCTTTAATTTTCCATGGCTGGGTAATATTCCTGATACGAATGGGAAAGCCCCAGTCATCTTCTTTTATATCCTTCTGACCATCACCCTTACCGCCTTTCCCATGACATTCAAAGCATTTTGCCCTCATAAAGAGTTCCTTGCCTTTTGCAATGGTATCTGCATTGTAGGGTGCTTTATTCGCGGGAAGACTTATTACTTTTTTACTTGGATCAAGCTCGGGATCTTCAAATTCCATGGCAAAGGTTTTGATGTAATAGATAACCTGCCACCGTTCCTCTTCTGTAAGACCGTTCTTAATAATGTCATTATCAAAGGCCTGCATGGGAGTTCCCTGCAGACCACGGCTGACAGTCCTGAAAAGATCTTCATCGGTAGGCAACTCACCACTTCCCGTCGTCCTGAACTTGAATACACCAAGGGTAAAATCTCTCGGTCTGGGATCCATATAATCGGCAGCCGGGCCATTACCGTCCCCTAAAAGCCCGTGGCAGAAGCTGCACCTTTTGTAGTATATCTCTCTCCCTTTTTCAACGTTCTCAGGCGTCACAGGCGGCTTCGCCTTAGTCGGTTTTATGCCGGCCAGGGCACTAGTCCCAAACATAGTCATCAATATCGTTATTGCCAGAATGATTGCTCTTCTCTGCATGTCAACCCTCTCTTAAAATTTTCAATTGTTTATTGACGATTGTTGAATGATTTTTCAACCATCAATCGTCAATCTTCAATCCTAGTGTTCCTCGCCCTCACCGTGAGATTCGGGGATGCGGGCTGTCTTCTCAGCCAGATCATACTCACCCATAATGATCTTCCATCTCTCATCGTCAGTGAGGTTGACTTTCCACTCAGGCATTGCTGAGTCCCAGGGAGTCGCCTCTGTGGGCAGACCCGGGCCGCCGTTTGCAACCCTCCAGAAGGTATATCCCTCGACAATAACCTCAATTGTACCGTTATCAGTAAAGTTGATAGGCCTCAGCTTGAAGCCGTCAGCCATAGGCCCGTCACCGGCAACAGAGTCACCATGACAGGGTCGACAGTTCATTGCATAAAGAGCGCGTCCCTCAAAGAGATTCTTTTCATGCAATGCACCTCTGGCTGTCTCCCTGTCCACCTTACCTGATTCCACTTCCTTTATAAATTTCTTCCATGGCCCAGTAGGGATGAAAGACAAAGGATGGCCATCGGGATCAGGCCTCATTTCAAGCCAACTTTCAATATCGGCACTTACCTGGGGAATAAAATCTACCTCACCGGCCTTTGCCTGTTCTACAAAGGCATCAATTTCCGCATCTGTCGGATTCTCCATGGGATTTTTCATGGACTCAAACTTTTTAGGAAAGTTCGATGAGGGGTGCTGTATCCTGAGGGCCACAGGAGGGTTCACTTTTGGAACCGTAAAATCGTAAACCTGCCATCCCACAACAAGAGGAACGACGGCTAAGACCACACTGCGCTGTAAACTGCCAAATTCACCTTTTAGCAGCCTAAGGATTGGCCTCAGGAACTCATTCATTCCCTCATCGGAAAATGTGACGTAGAGAAAAAGAGCAACAAGCGTGAGTACCATATAGAAGAGCACCAACGTTCCCGGCACAGGAAGGGGGAAAGGCATCCCCGTTGCCTGCCTTGAGATGAAGGGGATGAGCCACTTTATAAGACCGTATATGACTAGCAGGGTCAAAACGATTGTCCAGAAGAAATTTAACTTTGATTTACCCATTTATATCTCCCTTATCGTATCAATTCTTTATTTTTGAGCTTTTTGCATAATCAGGTAGGAAAGCACATCCTGATAATCCTTTACCGTAAGAGATTCGGAAAGGTCATCAGGCATTACGCTTGTACTCTCATCTATCTTTGATTCTTTAATATCACTCTTGCTGATAGTGACAACGTCTCCATCTGCCTTGGTGATGTCGATTTCCGTCGCTTCATCACGGGTTTTAATCCCTTTGAACTGTCGCCCTTCTTTATTAACAACGACGTGGGTCTCAAAACCTTCAACAATAACAGTACCGGGCTGAACGATAGATTCGGAAATATACTTAAGACCCTTCTTGCCTATTGCGGAAAGTTGGGGGCCTATTTCTCCTCCCTCGTCACCTATCATATGACACTCACTGCAGTTGTCCTCAAAAACAATCTTCCCGTTACCGGGGTCACCGCCTCCGGCTGCTGAAGCTGCTGCGATTTTGTCGTAATATTTTTTTGTTACCTCACTTGGATTATTGAGAGCATCCATGTCGAGATCTCCACCCTGACTCTGAAGATAAACAACAACGGCCTTGATCTCGTCGAGGCTTAGCGATATTGGCGGAGCAAAGACGATTGCCATCTCATTTTTATAGCCATCTACCACGAAAGCTCCCGGATCGGCCAGACTCTCTACAAGATAATCGGTAGGTGAATAATTTTTTCCCGTCTGCTCACTGCGCTCTTTGGCCCTCTCAACCGCTCTCGCACCGATGGGCAATGCAAACTTTTCTCCGAACTGACCCAAATTGGGACACCTGACGGCGCTTCCCCTGTCCCCAAGGCTGTGGCAGGTAAAGCAACGACCTTTACCCCAGAAGATGGCTTCACCCCCTTCGGGAGTGACCTCTACTGCACCGCCTCCACCCTTTTTTTCACCACCCGTAAGGTCGGTTATGGCCTTTCCTACATAAAGAAAGGTGGCCAGAACCAACAGCAGAAATATAAAAACATTAAGAACAGCTTTCATTGATAACCTCCAAAGAATAGTTCTGAAAATGACTTGTAATCTCCCCTAACCCCTCTTTTTCTAAGAGGGGAACATTGCTCTTTCCCCCTTAGAAAAAGGGGGATTAAGGGGATTTTCAAATAACTTTATTAATCAATCCTTCTTTTTCTGCGAAGCAATACCGCCAAGCCAGAACATAAAGGCCACTCCAACGAGGAAGACCAGAACGGAAAGTCCTACCATCTGCGTCATAGTGTAGTTACTGGGCGTATAGGCCCACTCCGATGTATCCCTCATTACGCCAAAGATATGCCAGTCAGTCCTGAGTCCTGAACGGATGAAACCCATAAGCCCCATATTCATGGTAATAACTATGGTCAAAAGAAGGAGCGCGTACTGACTTCTTACTGTCATCTTTCCCCACTTCAGCGGTCCGATCTCCTTGGCATTTCTGAAAAGGAAGGCATCAATGGCACTGACAAGGATCAAAGCGCTGATTAGCTGTAGAAACTGGCTAACAGCAATATTCCTGAGGAAGGGCGATGCTTTTTCCATCACAACAAAGCCATAAACACCCAGGAAACCTGTGACGCTTAAAGCCGTAAAACCGAGATAGAGATATTGACCTAAAACCCCTTTATCCTTTAAGGCAAGGAGAACAGCAACAACAGCTACTGCACAGTTAGCTAGAAGAAGGTAGCCCGTTGTTTTAAAATACTCGGTCCGGTCCGCCGGTAGATCGAGGCTACCTGGATCGAGGGTGATCATGGAGACGGCATACTGACCAACAATCAATATGGCCAACAGGCCTGCCATAGGGATCACAATTTTAGGCGCTTTTCCTTGCCGGCTGATTGGCAGAGTATCACCTTTATTCCCTCTTCTGTATAGGAGAAAGCTGAAAAAAGTAGCCAGGATGATCAGGTTAACAACCGCATTCTTTGCCGGCATCAGTCCTAAATATTTCAAGGTGGGGTGATACTGGCTACCACCCATCTGGGATACCTCTTGACCGGTAAGGGGCAGATTGTGAGGCGTCAGCCACACGGCAAAGGAGATGATAATAGCACCGAGAATGAACTTTATATATTTATAATACCTCTCCGCCCCGGGTATCCTCGTCATGCCGCTCCATAGATAGTAGTTACTTATAAGGAAAAGCGACCCTACGAGCATAGCCTGGATGATAAAAGTCCATGAGAAGTCACCGCCCATCATGTTGTTCCCCATAACGGCACTCGTTGAATAGACCTCACGTCCGAGATAGTATCCAGCGAAGGGAAGAGGAATAAGGGCTGCTATAGCGACGAAGTTCGCAATATAGCCCATCCAGTCATAATGAGCTTTCTCTTCATCAGTTTTTGATCCGAGAAATTTGACTGCCGCATAGGAACCTGCAACCAATCCTCCAAAAGCAAGGTTCCCAAGCATTCTGTGAATGGCCACCGGTGTTGCAAGGGTGTTTTCGAATACCTGCCAGAGCGTACCCGTCAGTACTCCCTTCTGGTCAACACCTCCGGGGCTCATCATAAAGCCGACCCAGGAATTAGCCATCTGCATGATAGCCGTACCAACGACGTTTAGCAAAATACCTATCAGTATGTGGGTACTCTTCCTGTCCTTCACCATCATTAAACCGATACCAACAGGTAAAATGTAGAGAAAAGCCATAAAGGTTCTCGTATCAGTCCTCATTTGGGGACCGAATGCTCCAAAGAAGAAAGCTATGCCGATCAAAATGACAACGGCACCGAGACCTTTCATGAACCACTGCACAGGTTTGCTGTACTCTTCTCCGCCACTGAGCCAGCCCCAGCCGTAATAGTATAGATAGAGGCAGAAGGTTTCGCCGAAGAAAAGGAGGGCATAAATGAACATGACGTCCTTGAAGTTGCCCGCCATATACCCCATGAATGTGGGATAAAGTGTAAAAAGGGCAAAGGCGAGAAGCCCGCCGAATGCAGCCGTTGTCGCATAGGCAACACTCAAAAGAGATGTAAACTCGTATGACAGCTTGTCGAACTTCTTATCTCCACCCTTCCAGCCTACGATCTCGATTATCACCGCAAATAGCGGAACACCAAGAACAAAAGCCCCGAAAAATAGGTGCATCTGGGCTATAAACCAGACAACCTTCCTGGAGTCGAGGCCCAACACCTGCCGGTATACATTCTCTTCAAGGGCATATGCCGTTGATGATAGTACAAGCGCCATCAACAGGGCCGCAACGCCCCCTTTAACAATCTTATTAGATAACAAAGTCATATCTGTAACACCTCCATAAAAATCTCACATAGAAAGAAATTTGCAGGGGCAAACCCCTGTGTTTACCCTTTTTAAATAAAGGGCAAAGGCGGGGATCTAAATTGCCTTTTTTTATTTATTTTAAAACAAGGGCAGGCACGGGGGGCTGCCCCTACGGACAAATTAAATAGCTATTTCTCTCTTTTAAGCGCCCTTACAAACCTCACCACACCGGCAATCTCTTCCACCTCCATCTCTTCATCGTCGATATTCGTTTTACTGCAGATATTGATGGGTTCCGTCAAATCCTTCAGTTTATCGTTAGAAGGAGTCTTGCTATTCAAAGGAGGAATGGATTGACTATGGCATTCCAGGCAAATTTCTTCAAAGAGCTTGTCACCTGTAACGGCCCTGGCATAGAGGATCATGCTCTTCATTTCATCCTCGTTAATAACGTCCTTCCAGGGAGGCATTAGCTCTCCCTTTCCCTCCTTGATCGTCTTTAAAAGTTCCTCCTCCTTTTTATCGAGCCGTTCACCCTTTGCAAAGTTAGGGGCTTCAGGAAGAACTGAATTACCGTCAAAGCCATGACAGGCTGCACAGTTTTCTTCATAGATGGCTCTAGCCTTTTTTATTATTTCAAGTTTCTCTACCCACTTTGCATCTTCAGCGGCAAAGGCCGAACCTGTAAAAGCAGCTGCTAATAACAATGCCAGAATGATAATTACTCTATTCATCTTTTCTCCTCATTAGTGTAATGTACCGGAAAGAGCCGAATAAAATTCCGCCAGTGCATCTATGCACATCCAGTGATACTCCTCATAGTCGGCATCGTTAAGACGGTCCAGGAGTATTTGTGTACAATGTGGATCTTCCAGCCGTCTCAATGTCCTTGCAGCCTCACGTCGCAACTCCCCGCCATGATCAAATATGACATTCAGTACTTTTCCGCTAAGCTCCCCTTCTTCTTCATCTTCTGTTACAACATTGAGGGCCGCCCTCTTTACCACCATCTCTTCATCATCAAGAGCCCTGGATAACAAATCCACTGCTGTCGAACCCTCCATAGAAGCGGCCACATTCAAGGCTCTCTCACGTACAAAGTAGTCAGGGTCACCTATTAGTATATGGAGCTTTTCTTCGATAACACTCTGAGCACCGAAACCCTTAAGGGCATCTATTGAAGCAAGTCTTACATCTCTGCTATCAGATTCAAGCCCTTCCAGTACTAAAGGAAGTGACTTTTCATCACCTATCCTGCCAAGAGAAGTAATAACCTCCTTACAGATATCAGGATTATCAATATCCACAGCCTCAGTTAAAGTCTCAAGCGCCTTTTCGCACTTCCTCTCTCCAAGGAGCCTTGCAGCAATAAGCTTCACTCTTATCTCTCTCTGTTCCATCTCAAAAGACCTGGCTTCCTCTTCAAGTTTGCGCTTTATCTCTCTATTCTCCTGAGCTTCAGGGGAAACCTGCGAAGCCATGATGGAAGCAAGAGTGGAAACATCCTCCTTACCGATAGCCACCTCTCCATCGCCCAACAATTCTTCTACAGAGGGTTTATCTTCTTCACTCTCTTCCTCAATGGAGTTCATATCTTCCGATATATGAGACACTTCACATTGGTCAACTGTTTCAGTCACAAAACCTTCTAGTAAGATATCTGCAAGTGTTTCCACTGATCCCTCAGGGTCTATCTCGGCAAGTGCCGTCATGGAAGCGATGGAAACGTTATCCTTCTTATCAAAAACAGTCCTCTTCAGCACCTCTACAGGATCAATGACTTCTTCCACACTTTCCACTGCCTCACCCTCTTCGTCTGAGGCATCTAAAAGCTCTTCTTCCCCAACAGTCTCATCCACCTCCCGGGACTCCATTCCCTTGCCCTTCAACATCCTGCCTAGAGCTATTGCAGCCTGAACTCTCACATTATTATCCATCTTTTCGTCATCGAGCATGGAGGCAATCTTTTCCTCAGGGCCCTCTTTAGCTATTTTTCCCAATGCTAAAACAGCGGCATAATTAAGGTCTCTATCATCGACGGAAAGATACATGCTGATTAGATCTACATATTCAGGACTGCCGATTTCACCCAGTATTTTCAGAACTTTAGTGATGAGATAAGGGCTTGGGGAGTCACTCATCAACTTGATTAGTTTTTCGGCAACAGCCTTACCACGCATTTTTCCAAGAATTTCTGCTGCTTCCTCACAGACATTACTGTTGTTATCAGACAAAAGCATGGTAAGAGGAACAATGATCTGGGGACTCTTTGTGGCGCCCAGTGCCCTCGCCGCATATATGCGCACGTCCGGATCTTCATCCAGTAGCGCGTTACTCAATGATTCAAGAAGCCGGTTATCTATTTCACCGTTTTCGTTAGTTATAAAGTCAAGTTCTATAAAGGCCTTGGCCGCCCTTCTTCTGGCTAACCTTCCACCCTTTTCAAGTTGCTCAAGGAGGAAGTTCGTAGCCCTGGTACTGCTCAATTTGGCAAGCACCCTGAATCCTTTTTCCTGGAGGTCTTCATATTCCTCATTGAGAAGAAGTTCTATTACACCATCGGCGGCATTTTCATCACCCAATTCACCGAGAGCATCGAGGGCCTGGCTCTGCACTTCCCATGCAGGAGCAAATTCCATATCATCCCCTTCACCGTCATAGATATCGAGGTAGCCATCCTCTTTGATACATTCCATCAAGACGTTAAGGGCCTTTTTCGACCTCATTTTACCCAGCGCGATAACGGCCTGGATACGCACCTCTCCATCGGGGTCATTCTTTAAGGTATCGATCAAAGGATCGACGGCATCTTCCATATTCAAATTACCGAGCGCTTGCGCCGCATCCATACTCACATCAGGATCACTATCGTGCAAGGCATCTATAAGCTTATTTATGGATTCTTTATCAATAGCCTTCATTTTTTCAAGAGCCCTTACAGCACAACACCTTGAAAGAGAATTATCTCTGCTCAATACTTCCTGAAGATTTTCTATCACTGTTTCACGGTTTGCTTTTTTTATACTGTTCATAGGTTCCGTCATTTCAGTTATCATAATTAAGACCATTTCATCACATTTGTTAGAAAAATCAGGGGCACCCCCACATAAGGATGCCCCTGAAAGAAAACAGACTCTAGGCGATATCCCTCCGGATGAAGCTCATCTGGGAGAAGCTCTTCTTGAAAGGCGATTCACCGATCTTCTTAACCTTACCCATGGCAATCTTATAGTTGTAGTTCATTGTCATAGGATCAGGTACTCTTGGTGCAATCGAATTGAATGCCTGCTTTTTATCAAGGAAGTTGGTAAAGGTTACCCCCTTCTTAATGGCAGGTGTTACGATTGCCACGGCAGAGAACTCACCTGATTCAAACTTGAGGTGTCCACGCTTTTTGAGACCGTTGAAGTACATGTCGTCACCTTTCACACCAAGGTTGAAGTCCTTCTGGATTGCAACCCTGTCGTTGGTTACGGTCACCATATCACCGGACTCGATACCCCTCTTCTTAGCATCAGCAGGGTGAATCTCGATGAAGTTCATGGGCCATCTCTGTTGGATATAGGCACGTCTTTCCGTATCATCGAATCCGGATTGCCATATCTCGTTGATACGACCGGCAGTTACCCAGAGTTCACCGTCCCTCGGCTTGAGATAGTCATGGTACTGGTTCCAATAGAAATTCCATGGCGTTTTCATCAGGTTCAGCTTACCTGTCTGTGATTTAAAGGCCATAATGTTCTTCTTGATAACCGTAGGACCCTCGGGACCGGTTTCCGGTATGGCGAACTTCTTATTTTTATTACGGTCATACCAGTGCTGCCTCGGTGTTTCCATGATCTTGCCGTCAACCCAGAGAAGCGGCGCCTGATAACCCTGCGTACCTCTCTTGGCCAGGAAGTCATGAGCTTTCATACCGGCCTTCCTTGCGGCAACCTTAATTGCGTTGAAGTCAGACCTGTGACCACGGCTGAACCTGCAAGCCTCCTCGAATACATCGTTGGAGTCTTTCCAGTCGTAACCGTCAAAGCCCATCTTCTTGGCAAACATAGAGACGATCTTCCAGTCTGGTTTGGCGTCACCCGGTGCATCGTAGAACTTAGAATAAAGACGGATACGCCTTTCACCGTTCTCCCTGGTAAAGCTGTCTTCACCCCATGTTGCGGCAGGAAGAATAATGTCGGCATACTGGCTGCCAACGGGATCGATGAGGTAGATGTCCTGATTGACGACAACCATACCACCACTGTCTACCCTCTTCTTGAGTGTTTCGATAATTTCTTTCTTATCGAAGCTCTTTACCTGGTTCGGATTGAGCTTGACCTGTCTCTTAAAGCTATCCTGCATAGCTGCAGAACCGGCCATGGCCTGCATCCAGGTCGTTCCAACTACATAGGCAAATCGCAGGTGGCCCGCTTCAACCCAGCGGTCAAGATCCAGTCTATGACGCCTTCTGCCGGGGAACTTGTAAGGTGACCTGATACCGGGGTAAGGGCCACCGCCCCTGCCGCCACGCTGATGTCCACCGAGACGGGTTACAGCACTTCCGGGCTTTCCACCTGCACCGCAGATAATTCCAAGTACTCCAACTGAGGCAGTGTTACCCCAGTTGTTTGACCAGTAATTACCTTTCTCGATACCGATTGTAAGCTTACGGCGCTTGCCTCTTTTCGGCTTAGCCATTAATTCAGCTGCTTTGTAGATCTTCTTTACATCAATTCCGCAAATCTTGGCAGCAACCTTCGGATCGGCTGACTTTTCACCGAGGTTCCACTTTTTATAAGCTTCGATGCCGTTAACGACGCCGATCTTACCCCATGTGGTTCTCCACTGCCATGGTGTATTACGCGTTCCCTGGCCGAATCCGGAGTCCGTCTCCCACTTATTGTTAACAAAGCGCTTGATGAATTCCTTGTCTTCCCATCCTTTTTCAAGGATGACCCTTGCAATGGCGTTGTGCAGGGCCTGATCGGTTCCAGGCGTAATATCGATCCAGAGGCCGCCATTCTTTTCTATATGGGCAACACCGGCAGTTCTTCTGGGGTTGACCATGATAACCTTGGTCTTGTTTTTCTGGATTCCTTTGAGAATCCACTCATTCCAGACGATTGTTTTCGCTTCATAGGGATCGGTCCCTGAAAGGAAAATTGTGTCTGCAAGAGAGAAGTCCTCGTAGGCTGCGGGAAAGATGTCATAACCGATATCTACCCAACCCGGAACGGAGTTAACGATTGCCGGGTGGTCATGATGTGCCACAGCCGGCGTCCCGATATTCCTGAAAGCAAGCTTGGTAAGTGCAAAAGTGTTCTCATAGTATTGGTAACTAAAGTACTTGAGACCCCATGCATTCTCACCGTGATTTTTAAGAACATGCCTCGAAACATCGGCCATAATGTCCAGGGCAAAGTCCCAGGTAACAGGCATGAGCGTATCATGAACCCTTACCATAGGATATTTGAGCCTGTCCTGGGTAGGGCTCTTAGGATTGTATACTTTCTGGGCAATACATCCGCCACGTATACTGGCGTCTCCGCCGACGTTAACGACCTTTGAGTCACCATCAGGTACAACGGCAATATTGTAAAGCTTACCTTTATAGGCAGCCTGTGTTACCTGGGTTGGACTTACCCAGTTACCGGATCTTCCCGGAATGCTCGTAGAACCGGGCAGAACAAAATCCCTGTTTAGAGCATTCTGGCTCTTCTTGGGTCCACCGGGCTTTGCATTTGCAGGCCAGCGGTAGACCTTGTAGCCGCATGCAACGATACAGTAATCGCAACATGTAGTGAGCACCTCTGCGTTTTTAGGCGGAAGAGGCACTCTGTCTTCTGGCTGATAATGTGGTGTTGACATAGTATATACCTCCTATCCTTTCAAGTTATCGTACCGGCCATAAATAAGACCGATAAGTCCGACGGCATAAATGTCGTCTCCCTCGACTTCGAGGAGAACCTGTGGAAGGCTCTGCGTTGCATGACCGGTGACGATCATACCGTGCCTCGTCAGGTCAAAGGTAGACTGATGGAAAGGACAGGGTCCGAGAGCTTTGTCTGCGGACTGATAGAACCTTCCCATGGGGCCACCCATATGTGTACAGAGCGTATTAAAAGCCACAACATCTTTCTTTCTTCCTATCCCGCCTCCGGCAGGCGTCCCGAGCTTAACAAGTATGCTCTGGGAATTTTTGCCGTCATCGGGATATTTGAAAGTCAAAGGCTTGTTGGCCTTCAGCTTACTGAGCCTTCCGATCTTCTTTTTCGGATAGGTAGTCACTTCAGCCGCTATGGCCTTTCCTTCCAGACCGGGAATATTGTTGAGAAGTACCGTAGTTGCTACGGCAGCACCGCTCCCGATAAGAAAGGCCCTTCGGCTTATGCAACGGTCATCATTTTTACTATTTTCCATAGCTTAAACCTCCTTAATATTTGATGCCCTGGGCATCGAGGTAGAACTCGATTCCAGTGATTTTGGCCTTCTTCTGGGTCAGGCGCTTTACATCAGGGAAGGGCTTCATTTTGGGAACCTTGACGGAACCGATCTTGATTTCCTTACCACTGATCTCTTCGAGGAAAGCAACGAGAGCTTCCTTCTCACCATCAGTCAAGCCGAGAGGTTTGAGGATCTTCGTCTTGGTACCGTACTTTTTGGTAAAGTCGTTCTCACCACCACCATCGTTGTAGAAATCAATGACTTCTTCGAGGGTAAAGAACTGACCGGCATGCATATAAGGCGCCGTATACTTGAGATAACGAAGCGGTGCTGTCCTGAATTTACCGAGATCCTTTTTTTGCTTGGTTTGGAAATAGAGGCCCAGGTCGTCTTTGTAGTTCCTGTATTTGTCCTCATAGACACCCTTGGCATAAAGCTCAAACCTGAAAGTGATCTGATTAAGACCTATCGTCTCCCACTCTTCAGGCCTCGGTACACCGATATTATAAAACTTCTCGTCAGTCAGCATAGGACCATTGTGACACTCAATACAGTTGGCCTTACCTTCGAAAAGCTTCATCCCTTTAACGGCCTTCTTGGAAAGGGCGCTCTTCTTACCTTTCAGATACTTATCAAGTGGAGACTCCCACTTGCCGACCTGCGAAAGCGCACCACGCTCAAAAGCAGCAATTGCCATATAAGCCAGTGGACGAACATTAGGCTGCTCTGCACCGTAGACCTTTCTGAAAAGCTCTACATACTCAGGTGTTTGACGAAGACGCTCATCCATCACGTCCAGTTCACCATTACCGGCAACACCACCCTGTGCGGCAGATTTAGCCTGCTTTTCGAGACTCGTTGTCGATCCGGCCCAGAAAACCTTGTTCAGGTACCCTGTATTGACAACGGTCTGGCAGTTTCTCCAGTGGACCGTACCGGGATAACCACGGCAGATCGGTTCGTTAAATCCCCAACCCTGTTCGGGATGGTGACAGTCTACGCAAGCCAGACTTGCGTCACCTGAAATTTTAGGATCGAAATAGAGCATTTTTCCCAGCTCGATCTTTTCAGGCGTCATAGAGTTATCCATGGGATCCGGCACAGGGCCCAGAGGGGCGAGTGGCGGATCAAAATCAGGATCTCCCTTTGCAAAGGTGGACGAAGCAGCCATTAAAAAAGCAAGGCATGTCACCACCATCAGAGGGAGGGCCACTTTATAAATTCTTTTATTCATGATTAAACCTCCCGTCTAATTCTTTTTATTGAGCCAGTCTTCGATCACAGGATATTCCTGCGGGATCTTGGGTGGATCAATTTTTCCAGGTTGTTTAGGACTGCTTAAACTCTCCAGGAAGGCAACGAGTTGCTTTTTCTCGCCGGAGCTGAGTCCTAACTTCTTAAGTTCCCTTGCTAGAGGATCATCATGCCCGCCACCGTTATTGTAGAATTCAACAACATCCTTCAATGACTTAATGGTGCCGTTATGCATGTAAGGAGCGGTGTACTTGAGTTCCCTCAGCGTAGGGGTAATGAACTTTCCTACGTCAGCATATTTTTTGCTGGTAAAGAAATAACCCACGTCTCTTCTCCACTGTCCCCCTTTGGGAACACCGTATGTGGTCAGAACCGCACGGTAGGTGGCATGCCTGACGGCATTTTTGAACACTTCGAGGTTCTCGGCAACACCCGTATTATGCGGTTTGCCATCTGAAAAGTAGGAGCCGTTGTGGCACTTGATGCAGCCTGCCTTACCTTTGAAGAGCTTCATACCGGCCTTGGCATCTTTTGACATATTACCTTTGTCGAAAGGTGCGTCACCGGTGGAAACAAGCGTTTCCACATAGGCGATCAATGCTTTCCTTGCCTTACCGGAAGAGCACTCACCGTTGAAGTTTTCCTTACACATTTTCACGTAAGTAGGATCCTGTTTCATCCGCTCATGAAGTATTCTCATGTCCAGGTTCAGGATAGTCGTTTCAGTGATCTGGTCCCTCATCACATCGTTCAGGCTGGAACCCATGCGGCCGTCCCATCCCCATCCCACATCCGAGAAGCCACTCTTATAAACGACATTTAAAAGCGTTGCCGAATTCCTGAAATAATCGGAACCGGGATATGCCTTTGACAGTGGCTGTCCATCACCGAAACCCTTTCTCGGATCGTGGCACGTAGCACAGCTGATAGCGCCATCACCGGAAATCCTCGCGTCATAGAAAAGCCGCTTGCCCATTTCAACCATGGACGCCTTAGGGGCTTTCCTTTTCGGCAGGGGTCCGATGTCTTCACCGGCCATAGCTACCGTGGGAGCAGCAATGAAAAGAGTCACTGCACCCAACAGAGCGAGACCGGACATGGCTAAGATCTTTTTCTTCCCCATGTCTTACACCTCCATATTTTATTGTTTGCTAAATTCAAAGTTTGACTCGACTTTACCCTTTGCAGGCACGGTTACCTTGGTCTTCTGAACACCGAGCTTGGGGTGCCATGCCTTTAAAGTATATTCACCGGGCGGAACGTTATCAATTTTATAGGTCCCGTCGGCATTAACCACAACAGCATAGGGATGCTCAGGAGCCAGCATGAAACCGAACATGAAGTTATGGGCCTCACAGTTGAGCGATATATAGGAAGAACGTCTCGGCTTGAGCGCTTTCTCAATATCACCCTTATCAGGCTGACCGAAGTTAAAGAGCGTCCTTTTAATAGGTTTTCTTCCTTTTTTCTCGACTCCGATCATTTCACGCATATTGATGTTATGGAGTACGGAATCACTATTCCTGATAGTAACGTTCCCCCGTTTAACTACCTGAGCCCAGGGAGTAAAACGACAGTCTTTCTGGTCGACGATATATTTGCCGCTTTTGGGAGCCGACCACTTTTTCCCTTTTTTAACCTTGTCTAAAAAGACAAATGTCCCTCTAAGTGCGTTGCCCTTGATATCGACCCATACAACCTCACGGTAACCTTCACCGCATATTTCAGGGTTTTTTGTAATGGATATCTTCTCCACTGCATTGTCAGGAGCAGCCCCTTTAAAGGAGACTTTACCTGATACACTGCCGCCATCACTGACGTCACCCTCTTTGTAAGCGGCATGACCTGCCATGGGCACGGCAATCATAAGGGCCGTCAAAAGTGCTGAAAGCTCAAATTTTATACCCCATTTCACTTGCATACCTCCTATGCTGTTACATTAAGTCTAAACATGGCGGGCCTTAGCCCGCCATAGATCGACTGATTAGAATTTAACGTTCAGGTTAACCTGAATCCTTGTACGGTCATCTGTCAGGATCGCATCTTCTTCAACATACGTTGCACCTTTAGTCGTTAAACCGGCAATAGTGTAAGTACCATCAGCGTTATCTGTTACTTTTTCCTTGGGCTCCATATCATAGTAGCGAATATCCAGGGATACTTTGCTAGCCAATTTGAAATCGGCCTGAACGCGGATACCATCGAAGTTACTCACACCGCTGCCTCCCGGATTGGGGAAGTTGTCCTGAGACGCCATACCATCGTATGGAGCGGCAAATGCCCCGACAGAGTAGCTGTAAATCCTGAATCCGAGCCAATCGGTAGCCTTAATCCTGGCCTGGGCAACGATAGCCGTCTCTTCTTCGTCTGCATCAGATTGGATGTAGTCAACAGCAACTCTCCAGATTCCACCTTTAAGCTGTGCACTGGCAGTGCTGTGGCTTTCAGCCTGCAATGCATCGCCCTCATTGGCAATAGAGACAGCCCCAAGAGCCGCCTTCAGCTTAAGCCCTCCAAAGCCTTGACCGTAAACTACCTGAGCCGTTGTATAGATTTCGTCATCATTAGGATTATCAGGTGTCCATCCAGCCTCAGTAGCAATAAAATAACCGGCATGAAAACCAACGGGGCCAGCTTTGTAGCCCAGTTGTATACCCTCATGTTGCAAATCCCCATCAAACACAACCTCTGTAGTGGCCCAGTATTTAGCCGCTGCCTTACCGAAAATAGCATTAAAATCAGCTACCTTGTAAGAAATGTATGCCTGGTCAAGGCCAAAGCTGTCACTGCCGCCGTCTCCAAGCGTCTGGTGAGGCGAATTTGCAGAACCTGCCTTGGTAGCGAGACGAATCTTGAGGCCCCAGTTTTCATCAACAGTGTACTTGGCGCCAATACGTGCACGAATACGATGACGATCACGCTCCTCTTTTGTAGTATGATCCCTGTCATCCTGCTCATACCTGTAACGTACATCACCGAAAAGCGAAAGATTGTCCCCAACCTCAACGCCCGCATAAGCAGGTAACGATGAGAACCCAAACATTAAAGCCATTAATAAAACAAAAAATCTTTTAATCATTTATAAACTCCTTTCATGAAATTGACTTAATCCCACACCCCGAAATCGAAATTAATCTTTCTTTATCACCTCCTTTTCTCAATTCCCGGCAGTTACATGTCCCTTTAGTTTCTTCAATGAGGAGGGGAATGCATTCTCTACCTTCACGCCCCGGTGATTACAACAAGGCGTTTTTTTATTCACATATTTCACATTTAAAAAGATGATTAACAGATGAATCAAGTAAATCTGTCATTTAATCATGAGTGGTAATAGCAACAGACATGCCACACTTTTTTTCCTCATAATTTCAGGAACTTAATCAGTTTATGAATGGCGATAATGCTTGAGTGTGGTTGGATGTTTACCAATAAGCCGGTAACCTTATTACCAGTTAAAAGCATAGTATACAAATGATATCATTGTATAGCAGAAGAGGAAGTGGCGAGTCTTAAAATAATTATTCCCCGGACAAGGGGGCGAATTGATTCGCTGATTTGAGCAGGTATAATCAAAGGTTCCCTTAACTATTTATGAAGACCATACTTCTTGAGCTTGTCCCGCAGGGTCAACCTCGATATACCGAGTAATTTGGCTGCCTTCGTTTTATTTCCACCCAGCATTTTGTGAACTTTAATAATATGATACTTTTCAACGTCTTCCAGTGTCATTTCATGGCTCTCACCCTGGGGCGCCGCTAAAGCATTTTCTCCGGCAGAAAGCAATTCACGGGGAAGTGAATCAATATCAATAGTCTCTCCTTTCGCGAGAATAACAGCCCGCTCCATAACATTTTTAAGTTCTCGTATGTTTCCCGGCCAGGAATAATTAAGAATCATATCTTTCGCTGCCCTGGAAATGCCCTTTATATTTTTTCCGAATACGGGATTATTCAAATCGATGAAATATTCAGCCAGAAAATGAACATCCTTTCTCCGCTCTCTCAAAGGAGGAAGCTCAACAACCATGACTTTTAAGCGATAGTAAAGATCTTCCCTGAATTCGTTTTTCTTTACCATCCTTTCAAGATTCCTGTTTGTTGCTGCAATCACTCTCACATCAACCGAGATATCACGTGTTCCCCCCAATTTTCTGAATGTCTGATATTCCAGAACCTGCAGCAATTTTGACTGCAGGTTAATGTCCATCTCTCCCATCTCATCAAGAAAGATCGTTCCTCCATCGGCCAGTTCGAAAAGGCCTTTTTTGCTCTGCCTTGCATCGGTAAAGGCCCCTTTTTCATAACCAAAAAGTTCACTTTCAAGGAGGTTTTCCGGAATAGCGCTACAGTTAATTTTGATATAAGCATTATCCCTTCGTTCACTGTTGCAATGAATGGAATTAGCTACAAGCTCTTTGCCGGTGCCCGTCTCACCCATAATAAGAACAGATGTTTTCGGTGTCCCCGATACTATCTGAATAAATTCCCTCACAAGTTCAAAGGCAGGACTTTCTCCCACCATATCGGGAGCGCCGAGGTCCTTCCGTTCATAGCGGCGCAACTCCACTTCCGATTTGAGCTGTCTGTTTTCCGTCGCCTTATCGACGAGAAGCTTTAACTCATCCAGTTCAAAAGGCTTGTTTATATAATCATAAGCGCCTTCTTTCATTGCCAAAATGGCAGTTTTAACATCGGGGTAGGCTGTCATGACAATGACAGTCGTATCATCATCAAAAGACCTGAGTTCTTTCAAGACATCCAAACCGGACCTGTCGGGCAACCTCACATCGAGAAGAGCAATATCAACCTTCTGGCTTTTAAATATCTCCAGGGCGCTGCCGGCCCTTTCCGCCGTAAGCACTCTGAAATCACGACGAACAAAGACCTCGGAAAGGGTTTTTCTCATTGTCTCTTCATCTTCTACAATTAACATGGATTGTTTCATAAGCACCTTTTTATATTTAAAATACTATTCTATGTGGTTCACTGGAAATAACAGGTCAAATGTTGTGCCTTGACCAAGAATACTTTTAACTCTGATATCGCCTCCATGCTCTTCGAGAATTCGATGAACGATGGAAAGGCCAAGGCCCGTTCCATCAGATTTTGTAGTAAAAAAAGGATCAAAGACCTTACTCATATCTTCAGATGAAATCCCTTTCCCCGAATCTGCAACGGAAACCTTGAGCAGATCACCCTCTCTCTCTTCATTATTAATGACGATGCTTCCGCCGGAGGGCATGGCGTGAATGGCATTGACAAAGAGATTGACAAAAACCTGTTTGAGCAGGTCCTCGCTTATCAATACCTCTGCCGGTTCACTTTGCCGCTCATCTATAATGGCAATATCATTCTTCTCAGCCTCTTTTTCAATCATAAACAACACTTCATCCAGTACATAATCGATGTCACAGCTTCCAATCTTCATGCTCACCCCGGGGTGGGCAAAGGTAGAAAATGTCTTGATAAAAAGGTTTAACCTGTCTATCTCTCTTAATATCCTGTCAATATACTCTTCCTGCTCCCCGCGAAAGGGGGCCACCTCTTCCATTGACTGGATCACTGTTTTGATTGCGGCAAGGGGGTTTCCGATTTCATGAGCAATCCCGGCAGAAAGTTCACCAATAGTTACAAGCTTATCGGCATGAAGGAGCTGTCTTTCCATCATTATCGTTTCATCGATAAGGCGTTGACGTTCACTGACATCACGAACAACCATCATCGATCCATAGCGTTTGCCTTCAAATGCAACAACAGCTGCACTGATCTCCAACTGCTGGGAACCGACAGTCATGGAAACCGTACTTGAGGGAACCGGTGATTGCCCCGACAAAAGCGCCCTGATTTTGTCGGGGTTCTTGTGGCATCCCATGATAGATTGGCCTATCTTGCCGTCCTTTTTTACACCGAGGATTGCTTCGGCAGCAGGATTCATAATGAGAATATTATCTTCTTCATCAGCCACAATAATTCCTTCACTGGCACACATAAGAACACTTTCAAACTTGTTTTTCTCAAGTTCCAGTTCCTTCGTTCTCTCAGCTACTTCATCTTTAAGCGACTCATTCCAGTTAAGAAGCTTGTTTCTCGATTCCTTAAGAGTAGAGGTCATGTTGTTGAACTGCTCCGCCAGCATCTCTATTTCATCACCTGTCTTGATATTGATTTTATGATCAAAATCACCCTCTGAGATGCTTTCAACGCCCCGGTGAAGCATAACAATCGGTTTGGCAAAGCGCCTTGCCAGCCAGATACCCACAATAGAAACGGTAAGAATGGTAACAGCGCCTATCATCATATTCGTCTTTATAAGAGACGACACGGAGGCAAAAATATTCTTCCTGGGATAAGCCATAGCCAGAACCCAGTAATCTTTCGAAGTCTTGTCACCGGTAAAAATGGGATGATAGGAAATAATCTCCTGCTCCGTTCTGACTGTACCGGGACTTCCCGACAAGAGATGGGCAACCACATTCTCTGAAAAGTCCCCGCTCAAATCATTGATTGATCCAATTTTAAAAGATCTGCTGTCAAGTTTAAGACTATTAATATGGGAAAGATAAAAGTGGTCTTTATTAACGAGAAAGGTCGTCCCCCCCTTGGTAATATCTGTCTTTTGAATCTGGTTAATCAAATAGCTGGCAAAAAGATTGATAACGACAATCCCTTTTCTTTCCCGCTTGCTGTTAAAAACAGGCGTTGCCACCCTGACAACCGGTTTTTCAGGGAGTTCTATGACTCCGCGCTCAATGTTAAGATCCATGGGAGAAACGTAGCACTCCTCCGCCCAATAACTCATTGTTTTCTTAAAATAATAGCGGTCTCCCTTGAACTGGAGTTTTTCACGCGTGACAGCTTCCGCTTCATCACCCTGGTTATTGACCCTGACCAGTTCAAAGCCATTTTCGTCAATATAGCGAATCTGATCATAATAAGGCCTTGTCTGGGCGATAATAAGAAAAGCCTTTTCCAGACGGTTTCTGAGTCTATGAAAGACTGATTTATATTCACCTTCCCCTAAATCAACCATATCCCGCATAGCTACAGTTTTACTCAAGTACTGCACATCACGGTGTATCGTTTTCAGGAATTGCTCCGAATCATGCGCTTTAGAGGAAAGCTCAAATTCAAGGTGGCGAAGCGTTGCGTCTTCAAGAATATAAGTCGAATACTTTTCTCCGGAGATACCGGCCAGATAGGAAGGAACAATCGCAAAAAGCAGGAGGATGATAATCAGTTTCCTCCTGATGCCGAAAGGCTTTATTAACAGTTTTTTTAAATTCATTGCATTGCTAAATTCTTGATCTTTCAACATGCGCCAGCGCTATTTATTAATAAGAATTTCAGGTTCTTTAAGAATGGCTTGACAGGCAAAACCGGACCACGGAGAGAGTTAACGGTCCATATGACCGGACATTTGGGCCTGCATCTTTTCTCTTGCCTCTACCAGACCCGCTTCCACCACCTCTTGATCAACATTTTTTATGCCCTTTAAACCGGCATACCCTTCAACACTCTTTCTCGCTGCATCACGCATAAAGCCCTCAGGTACACGCGCCAACCGCTTAAGGGCGCACTCTGTCCACTGAAGATTATCACCTGGCTCGACGCTGTCCTCACCTCTCGCTTCAAGTACCATCTCTTTAGAAATGACACTTAAATGCCTCACATGGGCCTGTTTTTCCAGCTTTAAACGTATCTGTTTTTTTTCCGCCTCATTACCGATCTCCTGGAGGAGACAATGTGCTTCTGCGGTCCAGTTCAATTTACGGCCATCAAAGGTCTCACCGGCAATGGATCCTTCATCTCCCGTCCCGTCATCGCGGGAAGCCTCTATTATTTTAAAGGTTTCCCCCCCTTTGGCGCAGACAGGACATACCTTGGGGCGCACCTCATGATGGACGTATTTACAGGCGGGACACTCAAAAGAAAGAGAAAACGTTTTATATTCTTCCATTGTTTCCTCCTGCGGGCCGTCATCAAAGTTTATTCCCATGACCCTTATTGCTTCCGGTGGCAAAAGCTTTCTAACAGCATTATCGACAACGCCGGCAGTAATCATCGTATACCCTTCCGCAACGGCGTGCTGCTGAATAGCCTTCATAGCCACGCCTTTGGCCATTGCCGGCACGGTCTCCATTTTAGCCTTCGCTTCTTTTGTCCACATGATAGTCTCATCGGCCTGATATTCCAGGGGCGGTTCAAACTTTGTTTCCGTCAGCAGAATGTTGCAGGGAGCCATACGCAGAATATTTTCCGCATTACTTCCAAGATCAATATCATCATCATTGTGAATCCCCGTCCGACCGAGGATGAGCAGCCAGGGCCGGTCTTTATTCACATACTCCAAAACCTTTTGCCAGGCCTTGCCGTCAAGCAAGGTTGTTTCTATTTTATGGCCATTATCATCTGCAATTCGTCCGGCAATATCGAGATTCCCCTGGTAAACCTTTGCCAGTCCCGAATCAATAATATCTTCATGCAGCTTTTCCTGCTCCTCAAACTTAAAAACTTCTTTCGCCTTTTCCGTTAATACCTCTTTTAGAGAATCAAACATGACGTAATGGTAATAGGGATCAAAGGCAGAAACCGCTTTTACCTTCTTGTTAAATTTATTAGCCAGATCAAGGGCGACTTTTAAAGCACCATAGGAGCGCTCACTCCCATCGAGACAAACGACAATGGTATCACTTTGATACTCGCTATTTTCTTTAACGATGAGCACATCCCGTTTGACTCTTCTTGTTACCCGGTCTGCCACAGAACCTAAGATTGCTCCCGGCACTCTGCCAAGACCATGAGCGCCCATAACGACCAGATCGTAGTTATTTTCCTCGATATCACGAACAAGTTCCTGCCAGTTTTTTCCCTCCAGCGAGACACCCTCAAATTGGAGACCAATCTTTGCACAACTTTTCGCCATGACGCCTAAATAGGAATCCGTAATAAGCTCCAGGCCCTTGGTAATAAGCGAATCATGAATCTTTCGCTGCCTTTCCAGCCGGCTTTCTTCATGAAACTGCGCAGGAAGTCCGCTTTCCATCGTCTTAAAACGTTTATCATGCAGTTTGGCTGCATAAACGTGACTTCCCGTTAAACGTGATTTATTCATCCCTCCAACTTTAAGGGCCAGGTCGACAGCGGCATTTGACAGATCGGAGTTATCAACAGGAACATAGATATTTTTATACATAAGGCGTCCTTTATAAAGTTATATTCAGGGTAAAAGCCCATTAACGGGGAAAGATCTATCAAAAAACATACCGTTATATAAAATCATGAAAAGAATTTATAATTGCAGGAAGGCATTAACAGATAAACAGCAATAAAAACTTTGAAAATTAATTTTTTATCTCATAGCAAAGAAGAGCCTTTCCTTACGGTAACTGCTATAAGAACAGAATTATCGGTAAATATCTTACCACACCCCCCTGCCCTACTGGTAGTTTTTTTACCACACAGATCCTCCGTGTATGCCGTCAAAAAAATAATGAGAATTTAACTTTATGAAATCACGCTCAGAATAGCCCCTGCTGTGCACAGGGATGAAGGGCATCCCCCATGGCTCTCCCCCTTCACCAGGATGGCGGAGATCCTGTTAGAAAATTAGAGGCCCTCCCCTTTAAGGAGCAGGACATGGCGCTTTATGAATTTATTCCCCCTTTCATCAAATAAGGCCAAACAGTGAAAGAGGAATTATTTCCTTTTCTTATTTTTCATTTGATATTCCCTCTCCTATACTTTAGTATTAAGAATAACCTACCCTAAGGTCCTTAAAAAGGAGTCTTCTTTATGAAAAAGAGTCTGAACTTTAAGTTTTTAGCCCTTACATTCCTCTTTTTCACACTTTTATCATACGGTTGCCTTAACAATAAAGCCTATGAAAACAAGGCGCATGTCGTATTCAAGTGGCAGCTTCACACGGAGAATACAACTTCCACCGGTTGGATAAAAGCGCATGGTTGGGTAATCAACAAAGGAAGCAAAAGAGCCGATTGGGTAACGGTTACCATCTATTCCATCGACCCGGAAACGAACATTGTCGTTGATAAAAAAATGATTGATGTTCAAGGCACGGGGCCAAACAAACGGAGTGTGGAGCCCGGAGCAGCAGCTCGTTTTGACGCCAGGCTCAATTCCAAAAGGAAGCATCATTACAAATACAGGCGGGAAGTTACCTGGGTTGAAGCAGCACAATAAACAAGCCTGCCGGTTAGCGACTATTAATACCATTATTTCATACCTGCTCTCACCTTCCGGAATTTCCAGGCTATTTAGTGTCCATCCAGAAACGATAATCAATCAAACTATGTTTTCAATCAGGAATTAGCGCCATGAAAGAATTTAAGGAAGCCGAACTGCTTGCGCCTGCCGGAAGTATTGAAGCTTTTTTTGCCGCCATTGATTCCGGCGCCGATGCCCTCTACGCAGGTTTAAAATCATTTAGCGCCAGGGGCAGAGCGCGAAACTTTTCTATTGCCGACCTGGAAAAAGTCATTCCCTACGCTCATTCCAGGGATAAAAAAGTCTATATTGCCCTCAACACCATTCTAAAGGAAGGGGAACTTGAAAAGGTAATCTATGATCTCTCTGCCCTCTCCTGCCTTGGAGCGGACGCTGTAATTATCCAGGATCTCGGCCTTTATCGTATATTAAGAACTTATTTCCCTGACCTTACTATCCATGCCAGTACGCAAATGACGGTCCACAACAGTGCCGGTATTAACCAACTGGCTTCCATGGGATTTAAAAGAATTGTTGTTGCACGTGAAATGACGCTAAAGGAGATCAAAGCCGCCAAAAAGAAATCGGACGTTGAAATAGAGGCCTTTGTTCATGGATCAATGTGCTTCAGCTATGCCGGTTCCTGTTTTTTCAGCAGTTATCTCGGAGGAAAGAGTTCCAACCGCGGCGTCTGTGTTCAGCCCTGCCGAAGAGAATATCGTGACGGCCGGGAGGAAATGAATCCCTTCTCCATGGGAGATCTCTCTACCATTGAACTCATTCCTCAAATCATAAAAGCCGGAATAGATTCCTTCAAGATCGAGGGAAGAATGAAATCGGTAGAATACGTGGAAAATGTGGTCAAGGCTTACAGAATGGTCATGGATGCCGAGAATAACAATCAAAAGGATGCAATTGATCAGGCAAAGGAACTCCTTAAAGATGTCATGTCACGCCAGCGCACGTCAGGCTTCTTTCTCGATGAAAGACCGCTATCGATTACCGTTCCGGGACGAAGCGGTAATATGGGAAAATTTGCAGGAAAGGTAATAAAGTGCGTCGGCACAAGAGCGCTCTTTAAGTCAACCATAGACCTTCACACCAGGGACAGGTTAAGAGTACAAAATGTAAAAA
This sequence comes from Deltaproteobacteria bacterium, assembly GCA_029860075.1. Taxonomy (NCBI): domain Bacteria; kingdom Pseudomonadati; phylum Myxococcota; class Myxococcia; species Deltaproteobacteria bacterium. The sequence continues at coordinate 72,668 of JAOUBX010000011.1, forward strand.
CAGGGGGAAGAACGGCTTTTTCACTCAGGCAGATATGGTTGAAAGGTAAAAAAGTAAACCAGTCAAAAAAGGGAGATACCATAGAGATTACTGTTCCCGGCAGTTTAAACAAAGGGGATGCCCTTTTCAAAACGACGTCCCATGAGCACCGCGGTAAAAACATTGAAGCCAAAAGACGGCTTGATAAAATAAAAGGCATCAAAATTCAGGAGGAAAGCAAGCTACAGGCAGCCGGGCTTTTAGAGAAACTGCTGAGAGAAAGCATAAGCCCGCCTAAAGATGTCCATCCGGCAGGAACGCTTGTTCGGGTAGGTGATCTGAGAGATGTACCGAGGGTTTCAAGCCAGTGCAATGGCCTTATCATTCCTCTTGTGAGGGCCACCATTCATAACCTGAAAAAGCATCTAAAAAGGCTTAAAGCCATGAAGGAGCGTATTGTCTGGTCTCTTCCACTGGTCATCCAGGAAGGGGAAATCCCCTTTTATAAGGATGTTATTGACTTTCTTGGGAGGGAAGGGTTTGCCAACTGGCAGGTTTCCAACATCAGTCATTTTAACCTTTTAAAGGACGGTCACTTTAATATTAGCAGCAGCCACTATATTCATGCGCTAAACAGCGCTGCCATACAAAGCTTGTCCGACCTCGGCTGCTCCAGAATAACGCTTTCCATCGAGAGTGACGGCAATAACCTGGAGGCCCTTGTGAAAAAGGGAGCAACAGCCATGGGGGATCTCCTCGTCTATTCTCACCTGCCCCTTTACGTGTCACGGGTAAAATGGACAAAAAAGAAGAAAGGCCTCGGAGGACAGGAAGGCGGCGAATATATCCCGAAAGAGCGTGATGGCCTGACCTATGTTTTTGCCGAAAAGCCCTTTTCCTTCTTTGGCTATATGAAGCGATTCAAAAAGATGGGCTTTAAGAACTTCCAGATCGATCTCAGCGGCGAGAGCAGACAGCGTGACAATTACCAGGAAATATTGAGCAGCTATAAAAGTGGAAAATGGCTTGAAGAATGCTCTTCCATGAATATGGAGACGGGCCTGGAATAATTATTTATAAAATAATAAGCCTTTCTGCCGTTTATATCATTTTCCACGAAAACTGTGGAAAAAGCGCTTCTTTTTCTCATTTCCCCCCCTAAAAGTCCGTTCCAATGGGGTAAAAAGTAAAATGCCTCTTTTCAAGCATTTATTCCCGCCTTTTTTATGCCGACCTTTGAAGGGCTTGCCTTTAGACAAGTCTATCAAAGGGGCTATCTCTAAAATTTCATGAGATAGAATTAATAGCGACTCACTTTATCCACAGCCGCTCTCTCAGCCTGTGGATAAGTACAAAAAATAAAGGTATTATCAGAACCTTATCTATTCATCCTCTCATCTTAAGGGCAGCATTTTTTTCACTCTTTCAAAGAGGGCCGGGTTCTGTCTTGTTAAAGTAATGCAAAGATTGACAGTCCGTACCTTTTACATTATTGTAGTGTCACTTTTTTAATAACTCCCTTCCCGGGGATACATTGATATTTTCAACAAAAGGAGAAATAGCCCTAATGAAAAAAGAGGCCATTCAAAAAGGCGATAGATTATCAGGATTTATTGTGGATCGTATTGTAGAGCTCACTGATCTGTCTATGACTCTTTTCATGCTTTCTCATGAAAAAACAGGCGCCCAATATATACATATTAAAAATGACGATGAAAACAATCTTTTTTCCATTGCTTTCAGAACGACGCCCATGGATTCTACGGGGGTGGCTCATATTCTTGAACACACCGTGCTTTGCGGATCAAAAAAATTTCCTGTAAGAGATCCTTTCTTTTCCATGCTCAAACGGAGCCTCAATACCTTCATGAATGCACTGACGGCAAACGACTGGACTATGTATCCTTTTTCAACACAAAATGAGAAAGACTTTTACAATCTTATGGATGTCTACCTCGATGCCACCTTTTTTCCCAATATAAGGGAGCTTAGTTTCAAACAGGAAGGATGGCGTGTCGAATTTGAAGAAACTGAGAATCGGGAATCAAAACTCACCTACAAAGGGGTCGTCTACAACGAAATGAAGGGTGCCATGTCTGATCCTGCTTCACTCATGCACAGGCGGCTTCAAAGGGCACTCTACCCTTCAAGTACTTATCACCATAACTCGGGCGGCGAACCGGCAAACATACCTGACCTTAGCTGGGAACAGTTAAAAGAATTCCATGGAACCTACTATCACCCATCAAATGCAAAGTTCTTTACCTATGGCAACCTGCCTTTGGAAAAACACCTGAAGGTAATAGAAGAACGTGTCCTGTCAGGCTTTGAAAAGCTCCATGTCGATAGTGAGGTTAAAAGAGAGAGAAGATATGAATCACCGCAGAGAGAGGAGTTTACCTACCCCATCGAGGCAGCCACTCCTGCTGAAGAACAGGCAAAAAAATCATTTGTCTCAGTGGCTTGGCTTACCTGCGACGCCAGGGATGCATTTGAGGTATTTACATTAAAAATCCTTTCAAGCCTTCTTCTCGGCAGCCCTGCGGCACCACTCTACAAGGCCCTTATGGACTCCAAACTCGGTACCCAGCTAGCGCCGGGAACAGGCTATGACGATGAAAACAGGGATACCTGCTTTGCAGCCGGTCTTCAGGGCGCCAATTGCGACGATGCCGGCGCCATAGAAAAGGTGCTTATTGATACACTTGAAAAACTGGCCGGGGAAGGCTTTCCCGAAGAGAGGGTGGAAGCCGTCATTCATCAGCTCGAATTCTCTAATAAAGAAGTGGTAGGAAATTATTATCCCTATGCCCTGAATATTCTCTTTCGCCTGTTTGGACCATGGCTTCATGACGGTGATCCCGTAAGTCCTCTTCTCATTGATGAACATATTGAAAGGTTGAGAAAAGAGATGAAAGCGGGGCCCTTCTTCCAGGAAAAGATCAAGGAATATCTATTAAACAACAGTCACAAGGTTCAAGTCATACTAAAGCCCGATACAGGTCTTGCAGCCAAAGAAGCGAATGCAGAAACTAAAAGACTGGAAGAGACAAGAAAGGGCCTCACTGAGGCTCAAATCGATAAAGTAATCAGTGACAGTCTGCTGCTGAAAAAAGAGCAGGAGAGTGAGGAAGATATCAACTGCCTCCCTACCCTGCAAATTGACGATATCCCCGATGAGAGCTACATTGCCCCCCATGAATATAAGCAGGTATCAGGTTTTGACAGCTACTGGTTTGACCAGCCTACAAACGGTATCAGTTACTTTACGGCACTCGCAAAAACCGAATCAGTTCCTGAAGAATTAAAACCTTATGTGCCTCTCTTTTGTTCCATCGTTACCAAAATAGGCGCCGCCGGTCACGATTATACGGAGATGGCTGAACGCATTGAAGCCCATACGGGAGGCGTCAGTACAGGGGCCAATCTCTGGGAGGATCTCAATGATCTCAGCAATTTTGATGAAGTCGTCGAATTTAACGGTAAAGCCCTTGTAAGCAAGCAGGAAGAACTTTTTGCCATTTTGAGAGATATCGTATCAGCTCCCGACTTCCGTGATTATAAAAGGCTGCATACACTTATCGGCCAGATAAAGACATCCATGGAGAATTCAATCCCGGGATCGGGACACAGCTATGCCAGAGGGCTTGCTTCCAGACATCTGACAAAAGGAGGAAAACAGCGTGAACAATGGTTCGGCATAAGTTATCTGCATTTAATCAAGGAGCTTGCCAAACTTAAGGAAGATGAACTGGCGCCGCTTGCTCATAAAATGGAAGCCATTGCTGCATCACTGGTGAACAAAAAAAGTTTGAAAATCTCTGTTGTTACAGAAAAGCGCTTTTTTTCAGGCATGGAGAAGGCAATGTTGCCCTTTATCTCTGCCATAAAAGAAGGAAGTGACATTTCATGTGAGGATGTCGACTTTACAGCCTCGCCCTGCGTGGAAGGATGGGGAACAAATGTACCCGTATCTTATGTGGCGCAGGTATTTAAAACGGTCCCTTACAGTCACAGTGACTCTCCTGCCCTGCTCGTCCTGTCAAAGCTTCTCAGAGCCTGTTACCTTCATAGAGAAATAAGGGAAAAGGGAGGGGCCTATGGCGGCTTTGCCTCTTATTCCGCTTCTGAAGGGCTCTTTTCCTTTCTCTCATACCGTGATCCTCACCTGGAGCGTACCCTAAAGGTATACAAAGATGCCATCAACTGGGTTATAAAAGGTGAGTTCAGTGATGAAGATTTAAAAGAAGCCATGCTCAGCACATTTTCCGATATTGACAAACCACTTTCCCCTGCCGGCAAGGGTGACAGAGAATTTGTCGCCCTATTGAGAGGACTTACAAGCGAAATGAGGCAGCTAAGGAGAAAAGCACTCCTTTCCCTGACGAGACAGGACATGGTCAATGCAGCCAGGGTTCATCTCAGAGATGGCCTGGAAAAAAGTGCTATTGCCATTATCTCGGGAACGGAGCGATTGGAAGAAACAAAAGACAGCAAAGATGGTTTGGATTTAACAATTAATCATATCTGACGGTCTGATTCCATGGAAGTTGTACTTAAAGAACTGGCCCGGGATAGTGTTATAAAAGACAGGGTTTTGAGAAAAAGGGCCAGAGACTGTGCAAGAATAAGCTTTACGAAACATTATGTCGTTTTCAGTGATGAGAAGGAAATTGCCTATCTTGCAATAGACCATATGCCCGGAACGGATTATTTGCTTCTCTATGAGATATTTATCAAAAAAGAATACAGAAACAAAGGGATTGGTTCCCGGGTTCTGGCCAGGGTAGAAAGCATTGCCGGAGAACTCGGTTACAGTAAAGTGGCACTCCATGCGGAATCCTTTGATAAGGATATCCCTAAAAAATCGATTGAAAACTGGTATATTAAAAGGGGCTACAGCCCCTCAGAAAGTCTCGAAAAAGCGTTGGAAAAGATCCTGTAAATAGATTTTCATTTTTTCACTTCTTTCGTATTGAGCTTGAATATTATTGAAATCCCTTTTTTTATCGCGCAAAGGCGCTAAGTTCGCAAAGGTTGGAAAGGTTTCTCTTCAAGGAGTCTGTCGGATTTAGGAACTTATAGCGAGAAAAAGCCATTTTTATTTAAGAACAAGTTATTTATTCTTAAGGAAACCCATGGCAATTATAAGGCAAAAAGGTCACTCTCAGGCAATCAAACTGCTACCCCTTCTTTTTATCACTCTCCTCTTAAGCTGTGCATCAGCTCCTCAACTTGGCGGGCCTGTAAACAAATATAACTTGAATAATGGAAGCTATGAAGGTAGCTATAAAAATGGCCCCAACAAGGCCAGAGTAAAGGTCACCATTGAAAGTAACAGGATTATTAATGTTGAAATCATTCAGCATTGGGCATGGCGGGGAAAAAAGGCGGAACCGATTATTGTGAAAAGGATAGTAGAAAATCAATCAACCAAAGTCGATGCCGTCACAGGAGCGACAAACAGCAGTAACGTTATTATGAATGCGGCGCAAATAGCAATTGAAAAAGCCCGGGTAGAAAAGTAAAAAAGGTATGGAATCTTTTTTTCTTGTCATTCCCTCGAAGGAGGGAATCCACATGTGATGATTTCTGGATTCCCCTTTTCACGGGAATGACGCTTTTAGAATTAGCCTGCAAGTTCAAACTAATAAAAAAAGCCCTGTCATTAGAACAGGGCTTTTATCAAGTAAAGAATCCACGACCAGAGAACGCGACCTTGCTTGAGCCCTAAAAGGGCTTGCTTTTCCTTCCCGTTAAAACGCAGCTGAGTGTAGCCGTTGACTGAGGATTAAGGGCACAAACTGTCTGAGCGAAGCGAGTTTTAGTAACTTAGAAATTTTAATTTCGTAAAGGCACTTATCCTACTTAGGGCTTGTGCCCGCCGAAGACAACGGTGGAAGGAGGGGAGTCCCGCCT